>NZ_JBHXJK010000094.1:0-20458 GCF_042723255.1 Amycolatopsis thailandensis | reverse complement strand
CTGGTGGGCGTTGGTGTTTGGTGTGGGCCGGGCTCCACCAGCGCTAAGACCACCGCCACCCCCTAAAAAAATACCCCAAGGGGGGTCGGGGCGTCGTGGGTGTTTTGTTTTCTAACACCCACATTAACCCCCCCACGCTCGGATCACACGACTGTCCGGCCCGCGCCATCGTGCTGGGAAGCGGCACCCCGGCCCACTCGCGACCGTCCCGACCGGCCGATAACGGGGAAGCCAAAGCATCGTGACCTGAAAGAAGGGATTCCGTCCGCTCCGGCGCTTGATCCCACCGAATTTCCCAGCCGAGTCCGGACGCCGCACCGCCCGCCGGGAATTCCGGTATACGTGGAAGGGAGAGCGCTGCCGGGGAGGACGGCACTGCGCCTCAGGCAAGGGGGATTCATCGATGTTCGACGCACGTATCGTCGCGGATCAGGTCAGTCCGGCCGCCAAACCCAAGATCAGAATTCTTTTCTACACCGACGCTTTCGGCTTCACCGGGAACGGCGGTTTCTCGCTGGGTATTCTTCGTGATGTGATCTTGGCGAACCAACCGTTCTTCGCCGAGTTCGAGATCGATTTGATCAATCGGCACGACGGCGGGCACGCCGCCAAGAAACTCACGTCCGACGTGCTCGGAAGATATGAGCAGGTGTGGTTCTTCGGCCTGTTGCAGTCCAACATGCCGGGGGAGCCGGAGAACGAACTCGTGGACGCCGAGGTCGCGGCGCTGCGGTCCTGGATGGACGCCGGTGGCGGCGTGCTCATCACCGGCGACCACTCGAACCCGCGCCTGCCGGGAGCGGATCCGTCGCTGGCCGACTATCTCAACCTGGGGCGGGCACTGGGGCACCGGGTGCCGCGCGCGGGTGAGCTGCGGGTGTGGAACGACCGGCCGGACGCGAGTATCGAGTTCAGCCACAACACCCACCAGCCGGACCCGTGGGGCAACGACGTCAACCAGCCGATCCCGAACGACCTCGACCCGTATCCGCAGGAGCTGATCCTGCGGAAGCGGTTCGGCAGGCCGCATCCGTTGTTCCAGGGCAGGCGCGGTCCGATCACCGTCTTCCCGGACCACATGCACGAGGGGCAGCTGCTCATCCCCGAGCGGTTCCCGACGGACGTGTGGCCGGCGGGGCGCCTGGGGCAGCCGAAGCCCGAGATCGTCGCGCAGGGCACCGACAAACGCAACGGCCAGGTCTACGGCGTGTCCAGTGTGTACGACGGCGCGGCCGCCGGGGTCGGGCGGATCGTGGCCGACGCCACCTGGCACCACTACTTCGACCTCAACCTGTGGGGCTTCCAGAAGGGCGGCGAGGTGCTCGACCGCCTCACCGAGTACTACGTGAACCTCACGCTGTGGTTGACGCCGAGGCCGGTCAAGCTGGAGGTGAACGCGCAGCTGCTGCACTGGCTTTCGCACAGCCTGAGCGTCCGCGCGGTGCTGCCGGAGGGCGTCCGGGTGCCGGGGATCACCGCAGCGGGCCTGGTCCGCGAGGTCTGCGGGCAGGGAGTGCTCGACGACCTCGTCTGGCCGCTGGAAGGGGCACCCGTGGTGCCGGAAGAGCTGCTGCTGGGCGCTGTGGTCAAGGAGTCCGTCGCCGCGCTGAGCGGCGGGGACGTCGAGGCGTTCGACGCGGCGGGCGTCATCGAACGGGGCCTGCGGGCCGGGGCTGAAGAGTACGCCGCCGAGCTGCGAGCAGCGCTCGGCGACGTCGAAGGCCTGGGGGAGCTCATTTCGCAGGGCATTCGCTGACCGTTCGGTGACCGGTCGCGGCCGGGCCCGGTCGGGTGCGGAGGATCCGGGACGTCGACGTCTCGAACCCTCCGCACCCGGCTGTGTGGTCACACGATCGAGGCATTGGGCTCAGCACCCCGTCTCCCGTGGGTATCCCCCGGGAAACGGAGGAGGCAACGATGCCCGACAACGAGCTCCCAGGGTTCCTGATCATCGGCCTGATCTTCGTCGTGGCCGACGGCCAGATCCTGTACCGGGGCGCCCGCCGCTACCTGAACGGACCGGACGGCCGCGAGGGCGGCGGATCGGTGGCCTGGATGATGGTGACGGTCTTCCACCTGGCCGCGATCGGGGTGCTGGCGCTGCTGGCGGTCGTCGCGCCGGACTGGTCCGGTTCGACCGCCGCGTTCGTCGGCAGGCTGGGCGTCTTTCTGCTGCTCATGGCGGTGGCCCACGTGCTCACCTTGGCGGTGCTCGCCCGTCGTCGTCAGGACCACGTCGTCGAGTCCCGCTATCGGGAGCGCGAGCCCGACCGGCCCGACGTCGCCGAGCAGCCGACGGTCACCCCGGTGCCGGGGCAGGAGGGCCGGGCCCCGCGGGTGAGCCCGGATATCGGGCACCAAGGCCCATATCGGGCTTGAGCGCACCGTGGATTGAATACGCAGAGTGAATAAGAGCGGCAATTCCTTTGTTTTCGCTCTGGACGGGCCGCGATCCGGATAGCGTGAGCCCCGTCGCATCCCCCGGTCCGGGGGCTGAGGCGTTGATCACCTGGTGGCGAGGGTTTGTGGCACCGGTCACGGGCCGGTTCCGGCGCGGCGGCCGGGCGGGCAAGATCGGTGACAGGAGCCCGGGAGCAGGTGGGGAGCCTCGTGGAGCAGGGGCTCACCACGGACGATCGACACGCCGTGCACACGCCGCTACCAAGCGGTAACATATTGTCGGCGCCTCGAAAACCCCATCCGAGCCGGGAATATCGTGCTGCCTACAATGTCCGGCATGACCTACAGCGAACCAGCGCGATCAGCTGCCCCCAGCACCGGATCGCTGGCGTCCGCGTCCTCCTCGGCCGTCTTGGCGAGGGGAATCACCATTTACGGTTGCGGACAGGACGAGGCCGCCTTGTTCCGCGAGATGGCGCCGCGTTTCGGTATCACGCCGACAATCGCTGAGGAACCGGTATCCGAGACCAATATCGAACTGGCCGTCGGAAATCGATGCATCAGTATCGGTCATAAAACCCCGATCACGAACTCGATTCTTCTCGCGCTGAGCAAGATCGGTGTCGAGTACATCTCCACCAGGAGCATCGGCTTCAACCACATCGATGTGGACTACGCGGCGAGCGTCGGTATCACCGTCGGCAACGTCGCCTACTCGCCGGACAGCGTGGCCGACTTCACGCTGATGCTGATGCTGATGGCGGTCCGTGACGCCAAATCCATCATCCGCCGCACCGACGAGCACGACTACCGGCTGAACGAGGTGCGCGGAAAAGAGCTGCGCGATCTGACCGTCGGGGTGGTCGGAACAGGGCGGATCGGGGTCGCGGTACTGGAGCGGCTGCGCGGGTTCGGCTGCAAGGTGCTGGCCTACGACACCATCCTGACCGCCGCGGCCGATTACGTTCCGCTGGAGGAATTGCTCCAGCAGAGCGATATCGTGTCGCTCCATGTGCCGCTCACCACGGATACCTATCACCTGCTCGATCAGCAGGCCATCGAGCGGATGAAGCACGGCGCGTACATCATCAACACCGGACGTGGTCCGCTCATCGAGACCGAGGCCCTCATCGCGGCCCTGGAAAGCGGGAAACTGGGTGGCGCGGCGCTGGACGTCCTCGAAGGCGAGGAAGGGATATTCTACGCCGACTGCCGGAACAAGGCCATCGACGGCAAGCCGCTCCTGCGGTTGCAGAATCTGCCGAACGTGATCGTCAGTCCGCATACCGCCTATTACACCGACCACGCGCTGAGTGACACTGTTGAAAACAGCATCATCAATTGTCTCCAATTCGAAAGCGGGAAGTAGCATGGGTAGGCTGAAAATCGGAATTCTGTTCGGCGGGCTTTCCGAAGAGCATCCTATCTCCATCAAGTCTGCGACCGAGGTCGCGAAGAACCTCGACCTCGAAAAGTACGAGCCTTACTACATCGGGATCACCCTGAGTGGTTCCTGGATGCTGTGCGACGGCCCCTCCGCCGACTGGGAGCAGACCGCGAACCCCCGCCCCGCCGTCCTGTCGCCGGACCGCGGCGTGCACGGCCTGCTGGTCCTGGACGAGGGCAAGTACGAGACGATCGCCCTCGACGTGGTGCTGCCGGTCCTGCACGGCAAGTTCGGCGAAGACGGCACGGTGCAGGGTCTGCTGGAGTTCTCCGGCATCCCCTACGTCGGCTGCGACCTCCCGAGCTCGGTCATGTGCATCGACAAGTCCCTCACCTACGCCGTCGTCCGCGAGGCGGGCATCGCGACGCCGAACTTCCACATCGTCACGGCGGACAACGAGATCGACGCCGACAAGCTCACGTACCCCGTCTTCGTGAAGCCGGCCCGTTCGGGTTCGTCCTTCGGCGTCAGCAAGGTCTCCTCGAAGGAAGAGCTGCCCGCCGCCCTGGCGGAGGCGCGTCAGTACGACGGCAAGATCCTCATCGAGGAAGCCGTCATCGGCAGCGAGATCGGCTGCTCCGTCCTCGGCAGCGGCGACGACCTGCTGACCGGTGAGGTCGACCGGGTCGCGCTGACCCACGGGTTCTTCAAGATCCACCAGGAAGAGAGCCCCGAGACCGGTTCCGAGAACTCCAGCTTCATCGTTCCCGCGGACATCCCGGAGGAGTCGAGCAAGCTCGTCAAGGAGACCGCGAAGGTCATCTACCGCGCCCTGGGCTGCAGCGGGCTCGCGCGGGTCGACCTCTTCCTCAAGGAAGACGGAAGCGTCGTCCTCAACGAGGTCAACACCCTGCCGGGCCTGACCTCCTACAGCCGGTACCCGCGGATGATGGCGGCCGCCGGTATCCCGCTCGGTGAAGTGATCGACCGGCTGGTGACCCTGACCCTGGCGGGTCGCAACGGATGAAAGACGATTTCGTCTTCGTAGACGAGGTTGTGTCCGGAATCCGCTGGGACGCCAAGTACGCCACCTGGGACAACTTCACCGGCAAGCCGGTGGACGGCTACCTGGTGAACCGCGTCGTCGGCACGCGCGCGTTCTGCGCGGCGCTGGAGAAGGCACGGGACAAGGCCGAGTCGCTCGGCTTCGGCCTCCTCCTCTGGGACGTCTACCGTCCACAGCGCGCCGTGGATCGCTTCATGCGCTGGGCGGAAGAGCCCGAAGACGGCCGGAAGAAGGCAAGGCACTACCCGAACATCGACCGTCCCCAGATGTTCGAGCAGGGCTACGTCGCCACCAAGTCCGGCCACAGCCGGGGCAGCACGGTGGACCTGACGCTCTACCACTTGGACACCGGTGAGCTCGCCGACATGGGTGGCGATCACGACGTGATGGACGTCGTCTCGCATCACGGCGCGGCGGGCATAACGGACGAGCAGGAGAAGAACCGCGCGCACCTCTGTTCGATCATGGAGGACAGCGGCTTCAGCTCGTACGAATGCGAGTGGTGGCACTACAACCTGAAGAACGAACCGTATCCGGACACCTATTTCGACTTTCCCATCGCTTAGGCGACGAAAAGAAGACCGGTGTCCGTCCGGTCGGTGACGATGATGCCGCGGGTGCCCCCGAGTGGGCCCCGCGGCATCGCCGTCTCCGGACCACGTTAGCCGTCCGGCGGCGAAAAATGCTCACCCCGCAGGGGGAATCGTCGATCTCAGCCGGGCTTGTCGGTGCCCACGGAAACCTCCTCCGGGATCGACGGGGTGCTCCCCCTCCTGGGTGAAGGAGGTGGCGGACCCGTCAACCTTGGCACCCCTCACTTTGCTCCCGGCGCGTCGGCCGTCGGGTTTCGCCCGCTGTCCAACCGTGAAACCCGTTCGGCCGTCCGGGGTGTCCCGCGCGCGGAGGTGACGACCATCCACTGGGAGACGTCGCTCGACCGTTCGTGTGAATAAGTGTCGAAGGGCGGAACAGTGCGGCCGGGAGCCGTGGCGATCCCGCGCGGGAATTCGAGGTCCACGAACGGCCTAGCAATGCGTGCAAACAGGCTAACCCGTTACGTCCGTGAGCTGCTTGGGCGGCCGCTCTGTACTTACGCTCGGCGAGCGCGTCAATACCGAAGTTGAAGTTTCGAATATCGATCTTGAACGGCCGTTCGGCTGCGGAATTACCCTGTTCGTCAATTGCCGACAACGATTGACCGTGCCATGCTGAAGCGGTGCGCGACTCTTGCTGGGGTTGACAGAGCGCGCACTTACTGGGGCTTTGAGGGGGGTGCGACGGTGTCTCGCGACCGCGAGGAAGTCATAGATTCCGGCCGGTGAACCACTGATCCGAACCGGTGACGAGAACGATGAAGAAATCTCCGAGACCTCGCCCGCGGCAGGTCCGGCTTCTTCGGGCTGACCGGGTGTAGGCCCTTGCCGGACCGAAGCCGCTGAGCGAATGTCTTGGAGGGAGCACGATCCGGGGCGAAGGAGCGAATGTCCTTTCGCCGCGGTGGTTCGTCGAAGTGCCCGCTGCCATCGGTCATCTGGGAGACCGAGGGGCGGCCGCGAGTACGCGGCCCGCCGGCGGCGTTCAAAAGTCCTCACCGTCGAGGACGCCCTCCGCGCGGCCGAGATCCGTGCTGGACGGGAATCGTGGTGTCCAACCACCGAGTCCGAGCAGTTGGACGGTGGATTCAGTGCCATGTCCAAAAGTTGACGAACAACAGATTCTGTGGGGGCTAGGTGGATCCGACGAGAGTTGACCTGTCCGCTCTCCCGGTCGTCGAAATCGAGCTGTCGCGGCTGTCGTCCGTATGCTCGCCGCGCACTTCGGGCGAGGATCCGGACCACGTCGAGACACTGCTGTCGGCAGAATGGGACCTTCCGCCCATTCTCGTTCACCGACCGACGATGCGGGTGATCGATGGCCTGCATCGGCTCAAGGCGGCGAGAGTCAGAGGCGACACCAAAATTCAGGCAAGATTCATCGACGGCACCGAATCCGATGCCTTCGTCCTGGCCGTGGAAGCGAACATCCGGCACGGCCTGCCGCTTTCGCTGGCCGATCGCAAACGGGCGGCCGTCCAGATCATCGGGACCCATCCACAGTGGTCCGACCGGCGGGTGGCCTCGGCGACCGGTATCTCCGCGGGCACGGTGGCGGATCTTCGAAGACGCGGCGGCGAGGGCGGAAACGAAGCCAGGATCGGGCGGGACGGGCGGATCCGGCCCGTCGACAGTTCGGAAAGGCGGAAACTCGCGGCCGACCTCATCCGCAACGACCCCGGCCTCTCGCTCCGGCAGGTGGCCAAGCAGGTCGGCATCTCCCCGGAAACGGTCCGGGACGTGCGGGGCAGGCTGGAGCGCGGCGAGAGCCCGACCCCGGACGGCAACCGGAGACTGCGGACCAAACAGCATCCGCTGACCCTGACGGAGCCCGATCTCGGTCACGAGCTGGACCAGGAACGGATCGTCGTACTGGAACGCCTCAAGGCCGATCCCGCGCTGCGGCTGAGCGAAGTCGGCCGGATCCTGTTGCGCATGCTCGCCATGCACTCCATGGACGGACAGGAGTGGGAACGGATCCTGCACGGCGTCCCGCCGCATCTGTACGGCGTGGTCGCCGGATTCGCCAGGGAACACGCGAGGGTCTGGGCGGGATTCGCGGATCACCTGGAGCACCGCGCCACCGATCTGGCCGCACGATGATCACGGACGACATCGGGTAGGAGCGTTCGGCGGTATCCGGGGCGAAGGGGACTGTCCCCTTCGCCCCGGCGTTTTTCCAGGCGGTGCCCAATTCCCGCGTCTCGACACGGCCGGGGGAGCGGCTTAAGAAGGAGGAGTGAGCATCGAGAAGGCGCTTGTCGTGGGTACCGGACTGATCGGCACGTCGGCGGCGCTGGCTCTGCGCGCGAAGGGCGTGGAGGTGCGCCTCTCCGACATCGACGAGCAGGCCGTGGCGCTGGCCCGGGAGCTCGGCGCCGGCCGGGAATGGTCGGGCGAGGAAGTGGATCTGGCGTTGCTCGCCGTGCCGCCGCACCTCGTCGGGGAACGGCTGGCCGAACTCCAGAAACAAGGAGCGGCACGGGTTTACACCGATGTGGCCAGCGTAAAGGCAGGCCCGATCGCCGACGCGGAGCGGCTCGGCTGCGACCTGACCTCCTACGTGCCGGGGCATCCGCTCGCCGGCCGGGAGCGGTCCGGCCCGTCCGCCGCCCGTGCGGAGCTGTTCGACGGCCGTGCCTGGGCGCTCTGCCCCGGTCCCGGGACCGGCGCGGACGCGATGAGGCTGGTGCGGGAACTGGTGTCGCTGTGCGGAGCGAAGGCCGTCACCGTCGGTGCGGACGAGCACGACACGGCGGTGGCGCTGGTGTCGCACGCCCCGCACGTCGCGGCCTCGGCGGTGGCCGCGAGCCTGGCGAGCGGCGACGACGTCGCGATCAGCCTCGCCGGGCAGGGGCTGCGTGACGTGACCCGGATCGCCGCCGGGAATCCCTTGCTGTGGCAGCGGATTCTTGCCGGGAACGCCGTGGCGGTGGCCGAGGTGCTCGACCGTGTCGCGGCCGACCTCGCCGCGGCGGCCACGGCCCTGCGGTCCGGTGAGCTCGACGATTTGACGGATCTGCTGCGACGCGGAGTGGACGGTCAGGCGAGGATCTCGGTACCGGGAGCCTGAACGGTGTCGCTTGTGGACAGTGGGAGTACGGCGAAGTTCGCTTGAACCCCCTCGTGGACATCGACACGATTCAGCACGATTGAGATCGCGGACTTCGCGCGTGGGAGGAATGACCGTATGGACGTGGTGTTGAACTTCGGGGCACCGACCAAGAGCGACGACGATCCCGATCCCTGGGGGAGCAGGGTCCGTCCGGGGACGGTGCGCCGCGTGCTCGCCTACTTCCGCCCGCACCTCGGCCTGGTCGCGCTCTTCATCGTCATCGCCGCGCTGGAGGCGGCCGTCGTCATCGCGACCCCCTTGCTGATGAAGGAGCTCATCGACGGCGGGATCCTCAAGAACGACTTCGGCGTCGTGATCCTGATGGCCGTCCTGACCGCCGCGCTCGCCGTCGTCGGCGCGTTGCTGTCGTTGTTCTCGGCCTATGTCTCCGCGCGCATGGGGGAGGGGGTCACCTACGACCTCCGGGTCCAGGCGATCGACCACGTCCGGAGTCTGCCGGTCGCGTTCTTCACCCGCACCCAGACCGGCGTGCTGGTCGGGCGGCTGCACACGGAACTGATCATGGCCCAGCAGTCGTTCGGCCACCTGCTGATGTCGGCCACCAGCGCGGTCACGGTCCTGCTGGTGCTGGCCGAGATGTTCTACCTGTCGTGGCTCGTCGCCGTCGTCACGCTGGTGCTGATCCCGCTGTTCGTCGTGCCCTGGGTCTACGTGGGGCGGATGATCCAGAAGCGCACCGGACGGCTGATGGAGGCGAACGCCGGTCTCGGCGGGCTGCTCCACGAGCGGTTCAACGTCCAGGGGGCGATGCTCTCCAAGCTCTTCGGCCGCCCGGACGAGGAGATGGCCGACTACCGGGACCGGTCCGGGAAGATCCGCGACATCGGCGTGAGCATCTCGATCTGGGGCCGGATGTCCTTCGCGATGATGGCGCTGATGGCCTCGATCGCGACGGCGGTCGTCTACGGGATCGGCGGCGGGCTAGTCATCGACGGTGCCTTCCAGCTCGGCACGCTGATCGCCATCGCCACCCTGCTCGGGCGGCTGCTCGGGCCGATCACCCAGCTGTCCGGGTTGCAGGAGACCGCGCAGACCGTGGTGGTGAGCTTCTCCCGGATCTTCGAGCTGCTCGACCTGAAGCCGCTGATCCAGGAACGCCCCGGCGCGGGTGAACTCGAGAAGGACGTCGCGCCGGACATCGAGTTCGACGACGTGACCTTCCGCTATCCGACCGCGAACGAGGTTTCGCTGGCGTCGCTTGAACACCTGCGGACCAAGCGGGAGAACGAGGAACTGTCGGCGGACGTCCTGCGCGGCATCAGCTTCCAGGCTCCCGCCGGGACGCTCACCGCGCTCGTCGGCCCGTCCGGAGCCGGGAAGAGCACCATCACCCATCTCGTCTCCCGGCTGTACGACCCGAATTCCGGGACCGTCCGCGTCGGCGGCAGCGATCTCCAGGACCTCACCTTCGATTCGCTCCGCGAAACGATCGGCGTGGTCAGCCAGGACGCGTACCTCTTCCACGACACGATCCGGGAGAACCTGCTCTACGCGCGGCCCACGGCCACCGAAGAAGAACTGATCGAGGCGTGCAAGGGCGCCCAGATCTGGGATCTCATCGAGTCGCTGCCGCGCGGGTTCGACACCGTCACCGGCGACCGCGGTTACCGGATGTCGGGCGGGGAGAAGCAGCGGCTGGCCATCGCCCGGCTGCTGCTGAAGGCGCCCACCGTCGTCGTCCTCGACGAAGCCACCGCGCATCTGGACTCCGAATCGGAGGCCGCCGTCCAGCGGGCGCTCAAGACCGCGCTGCGCAGCCGGACCTCGATCGTGATCGCCCACCGGTTGTCCACGATCCGCGAGGCCGACCAGATCCTCGTGATCGACGGGGGAACGGTCCGGGAACGCGGGACGCACGACGAACTGCTGGCGCAGGACGGCCTGTACGCGGAGCTGTACCGGACGCAGTTCGCCAATCCCGACCGCTTCGGCCCCAAGCCGGAGCCGGAGCCCGAGATCGACGACGAACCTGAGCCGGTGGCCACCTTTATGGGCCATGGAGGGTGACGATGAGTTCCGCAGCGCAGACGAGCCTTGCTCTTTTCACCGGTCAAGCGGCCCGGACACCCGGCGCGGTGGCCGTGGTCGACGGGGACCGGGTCCTCACCTATGCCGAGCTCGACGCGCTGGCGGGCCGGTTGGCCGGACGGCTGGCCGAACGCGGTGTCCGCCGGGGCGGTCGCGTCGCGGTCATGCTGGACCGTTCGGCGGACCTGCTGGTGGCGCTGCTCGCCGTCTGGAAGGCGGGGGCGGCGTACGTACCGGTGGACGCCGCGTATCCCACGCCGCGGATCGCTTTCCTGCTGGCCGATTCGGGCGCGTCCCTGATGCTGTGCTCGGCCGCGACACTCGGCAAGGCGCCGTCGGGGATCGATTCGATCGTCGTCACGGGTGACGAGCCGGGCGAGGCGCCGGTGAGCACGGCGCGTCCGGAAGACCTGGCCTACATCATGTACACCTCCGGCTCGACGGGTACGCCGAAGGGCGTGGCCGTGCCGCATCGCAGTGTCGCGGAGCTGGTGGGGGATCCGGGCTGGGCGATGGGCCCGGACGACGCGGTCCTCATGCACGCGCCGCATTCCTTCGACGCGTCCCTGTGCGAGATCTGGGTTCCGCTGGTGTCGGGCGCCAGGGTGGTGATCGCCGGGCCCGGACAGGTCGACGCCCGGCGGCTGCGGGAAGCGGTCGCGTCCGGGGTGACGCGGGCGCATCTGACCGCGGGCAGTTTCCGTGCGGTGGCGGAGGAATCGCCGGAGTCGTTCGCGGGGCTCGACGAGATCCTGACCGGCGGTGACCTGGTGCCCGCGCACGCCGTCGAGCGTGTTCGGAAAGCCGCGCCGGGCGCGCGGATCCGGCATCTCTACGGCCCGACGGAAACGACGTTGTGCGCGACATGGCACGTGCTCGAACCGGGCGGCGAACTGGGTTCGGTGCTGCCCATCGGCCGTCCGCTCTCGGGCCGGCACGCCCGGGTGCTCGACGCGTCGCTGCGGCCGGTGGAACCGGAGGTGGTCGGCGATCTGTACCTCTCCGGCGCCGGTCTGGCGGACGGCTACCTGGACCGGACGGCGCTGACGGCCGAGCGGTTCGTGGCGGATCCGTCCTCGCCGGGCGCGCGGATGTACCGGACCGGTGACCTCGCCCAGTGGAACGCGGACGGCGAACTGCTGTTCGCCGGCCGGGCCGACGACCAGGTCAAGATCCGCGGGTTCCGGGTCGAACCCGGTGAGGTCGAGGCCGCGATGACCGCGCAACCGGACGTCCACGAGGCCGTGGTGGTGCCGATCGACGGGCGACTGATCGGGTACGTGGTGGCCGAGGTGGACCCCGTTCTCGTTCGCGAGCGGCTCGCCGCGGTGCTCCCGGACTACCTGGTCCCGGCGGTGGTGCTCGCGGTGGACGCGCTTCCGCTGACCGGCAACGGGAAGGTGGACCGGGCGGCCTTGCCCGCCCCCGACTTCACCGCGAAGGCCGACGGCAGGGAACCCGTCACCGAGGCCGAACGTGTCCTTTGTGGACTGTTCGCCGAGGTGCTCGGCATCGAACGTGCCGGTGTCGACGACGGTTTCTTCGACCTGGGCGGGGATTCGATCCTCGCCGTGCGCGTCGCCGCGCGTGCGGCCAAAGCGGGCCTGCTGGTGACGCCGTCGCAGATCTTCGGGGAGCGGACCCCCGGCCGGCTGGCCGCTGTGGCGCGTGCCGTACCGGCGGACGCCACCGCCGACGGCCCCCTGATCGACCTGACCGAGGAAGACGAGGCGGAGCTGGCGATCGCCGCTCCCGGGGCACAAGAGGTCTGGCCGCTGGCGCCGCTCCAGGCGGGCCTGCTCTTCCAGACGACCCTGGACGACCAGGGCCCCGACATCTACCAGACCCAGTGGATCGTGGAGCTGACCGGACCGCTGGACACGGCCCGGCTGCGGGCGGTGTGGGAAGCGGTCTTCGCCCGGCACGCCGAACTGCGGCTGACCTTCCACCGGCTCTCGTCGGGCAAGGCGGTGCAGGCCGTCGCCGGGCACGTCGACCTGCCGTGGCGCGAGGTCGATCTGACCGGCGCGAGCGACGTCGAAGCGGCCGTCGAAGCCGTGACGGCCGCGGAGCAGCGGGACAGGTTCGACCTCACCAAGGCGCCGCTGTTCCGGCTGGTGCTGATCCGGGTGGGCGACGAGCGGTATCGCCTGCTGGTCGTCAACCACCACATCCTGACCGACGGCTGGTCGGTGGCGGTCATCCTCAACGAGGTCGCCGAGGCGTACACCTCCGGCGGCCGGTTCCCGGACCGGACGGGTGCCGCGTCCTACCGGGACTACCTTGCCTGGCTGGAGCGGCAGGACAAGGAAGCGGCGCGCGAGGCCTGGCAGGCGGAACTGTCGGACCTCGACGTGCCCGCGCTGGTCGCCAAATCGGACGACGCGACCGAATACGACTACCACGTCACCCATCTTTCCCCCGAGCTGCACACGCGGTTGACCGACTTCGCCCGCGACCACGGGCTGACGCTGAACACGGTGGTCCAGGGCGCGTGGGCGATCGTGCTGGCGCGGCTCGCGCGGCGGACCGACGTCGTGTTCGGCACCACGGTGGCTTGCCGTCCCCCGGAACTGTCCGGGGTGGAGTCGATGCCGGGGCTCATGATGAACACGGTCCCCGTACGGGTCTCACTGAACGGTGACGAGTCCCTTGTGGACATGCTGACCGGGTTGCAGCGCCGTCAGGTCGCCCTGATGCCGCATCACCACCTGGGGCTGACGGACATCCAGAAGACGGCCGGGCCCGGCGCGATGTTCGACACGCTGCTGGTGTTCGAGAACTATCCGCGGGACTTCGCCGACCGGTTCACGTATCTGGGCACCATCGAGGGGACCCACTACCCGGTGACCGTCGGGGTCATCCCGGGAGAACGGTTCCGGATCCAGCTCGCCTACTGGCGTGGGCAGATCGGCCGGGCCGTCGCCGACTCGCTGCTCGACTGGTTCGTCGGTGCCCTTGAAGCGGTGTCCGCCGATCCGTCCCGGCTCGTCGGCCGCACCGACATGGGCGAGATCCCGTTGCCCCGCTGGAAGTCCGCGCTGGTGTCGGACGAGCCGCTGCCGTCGCTGATCGGGCGGATGGCGGCGGAGCGGCCGGACGCGGTGGCGGTCGCGGACGGCGAGGGCGACCTCACGTACGCGGAACTGTGGGATCGGGCGGTCAGGTTCGCCGCCGTCCTGCGGGAACGCGGGGTCGGCCGCGAGCGCCGTGTCGGACTCGTGGTGGGCCGGTCATCGTGGTGGCTGGTCGGGATGCTGGGGGTGTCACTGGCGGGCGGCGTCTTCGTCCCGGTGGATCCCTTGTACCCGGCCGAGCGCGTGAAGCTGATCTTCGGCAGCGCGGATCCGATGCTGGTGGTGTGCCAGGGAAAGACCCGCGACGCGGTGCCGGAGGAGTTCGCGGACCGGATCGTGGTGCTGGACGAACTCGACCTGCCCCGGGCACCGGGCGCGGTCCTGCCGCGGATCGCGATGCGCGACGCGGCGTACGTGATCTACACGTCGGGATCGACCGGAACGCCGAAGGGCGTCGTCGTCACGTACTCCGGCCTGGGCAATCTGGCGATGGCGCATATCGAACGGCTCGCCGTGAAGCCGTCCTCGCGGGTGTTGCAGTTCGCGGCGCTCGGCTTCGACACCATCGTGTCCGAGGTGATGATGGCGTTGCTTTCCGGGGCGACGCTGGTGATGCCGCCGGACGAGGACCTGCCGCCGCATGCTTCGCTGACCGACACGCTGGAGCGGTGGGACGTCACGCACGTGAAGGCTCCGCCGTCGGTGCTGGCCACCGTGGACGCGCTGCCGGACCGGGTGGAGACGGTGACCGCGGCGGGGGAACTCTGCCCGCCGGGCCTGGTGGACCGCCTGTCGGCCGACCGCCGGATGATCAACGCCTACGGGCCGACCGAGACCACGATCTGCGCGACGGTGAGCATGCCGCTGGCGCCGGACGGGGCGGTGATCCCGTTCGGGGGGCCGATCGCCGGGGTGCGCGGGTATCTGCTGGACGCGTTCCTGCGCCCGCTGCCGCCGGGGGTCACCGGTGAGCTGTATCTGGCCGGGATCGGGGTGGCGCGCGGGTATCTCGGCCGCTCGGCGCTGACGTCCGAGCGGTTCGTCGCCGATCCGTTCGTCGCCGGTGAGCGGATGTACCGGACGGGCGACCTGGCGTACTGGACGGATCAGGGTGAACTGGTGTCCGCCGGCCGGGCCGACGACCAGGTCAAGATCCGCGGGTTCCGGGTCGAACCCCGCGAGATCGAGTTCGCGCTGTCCAACCGGCCCGACGTCACCCAGGCCACCGTGACCGTCCGCGAAGGCCGCTTGGTGGCCTATGTGTCGCCGGGCGACGTCGATCCGGAGGCGCTGCGACGGGAACTCGCGGAGCGGATGCCCGCGTACATGGTGCCCGCCGCGGTGATGGCGCTGGACGTCCTGCCGCTGACGCCGCACGGGAAGATCGACCGGAAGGCGTTGCCCGAACCGGACTTCTCGTCGAAGACGGTCGGCAGGGAACCGTCGACCGAGGTCGAGCGGCTGTTGTGCGAGATGTTCGCCGAGGTCCTCGGACTGGCGCGGGTCGGGGTCGAGGACAGCTTCTTCGAACTGGGCGGGGACTCGATCTCGTCCATGCAGGTGGCCGCCCGCGCGCGGCGTGACGGGATCTCGCTGACCCCGCGGCAGGTGTTCGAACACCGCACCCCCGAGCGGCTGGCGCAGCTGGTGGCGGAAATCCCCGCGCCGCGGCAGGAGACGGTGCCGGACGACGGCGTCGGCGACGTCGAGCTGACGCCGGTGATGCGGATGTTCGGTGAGGACGCCGCGGCGCCGGGCTTCGCGCAGTGGATGGTGCTGGGCACGCCTTCGGCGCTGACGGAGAAAACGGTGGTCGCCGGGCTGACGGCCGTCGTGGACACGCACGACATGCTGCGGGCGCGGGTCGGTGACGGACGTCTGGTGGTGGCCGAGCGCGGTTCGCTCGACGTCGCCGCGATGGTCAAGTGCGTGCGGGTCGACGGTTCCGTGGACGAGGCCGTGGAAAACGCGGCGCGGGACGCGGTGGGACGGCTCGACCCGCTCGCGGGCGTGATGGTCCAGGCGGTGCTGATCGACGCCGGTCCGGATCGGCTGGGACGCCTGGTCGTGGTCGCGCATCACTTGGTGGTGGACGGTGTGTCGTGGCGGATCCTGTCGTCGGATCTGCGAGCCGCTTGCGAGGCGGTGTCCGAAGGCCGCGAGCCGGCGCTGGAGCCGGTGGGAGTGTCGTTCCGGCGCTGGACCGGACTGCTGGCGGAGCAGACGCGGGTCGCGGAACTGCCGGTGTGGCAAGCGATCCTCGGGCGAGAGGCGCTGCCGGAACCCACGTCGACCGGGAAAATCCGCTCGCGGTCGTGGACGGTGCCGAAGGCCGAGACGGCGGTGCTGGTGGGCCGGGCCCCGGTGGTCTTCCACTGCGGGGTGAACGACGTCCTGCTGGCCGGATTGGCGGGCGCGGTGCCGCGATGGCGCGGCGGGGACGCGGTGGTGGTCGAGGTGGAAAGCCACGGCCGTCATCCGGTCGACGGGATGGATCTGTCCCGGACGGTGGGCTGGTTCACCAGCGCGTATCCGATCCGCCTCGACGTGGCGGGGATCGATCTGGCGGACGTCCTCGCCGGTGGCCCGGCGGCCGGACGGCTGCTCAAGGCGGTCAAGGAACAGTCGCGGGCCGTACCCGGCGACGGCCTCGGATACGGCTTGCTGCGGTATCCCCACGACGGGAAGACACCGGTTCTCGCGGAAAGCCCGTCGCCGCGGATCGGCTTCAATTACATGGGCCGGTTCGTCGCCGGCGACCAAAGCGACGTGCGGGCGTGGCAGCTCGTCGGTGACATCGGCGGCTCGATGGATCCGGACATGAATCTGCCGCATCCGATCGAAGTCAACGCGATCGTCCAGGATTTGCCGGATGGTCCCGAATTGGCGCTCATGGTGGAATGGTCGGGCGACGTCTTCGGCGAGGCCGAGATCGCGCGGCTGGGCCAGGAATGGCTGGACATGTTGTCAGGACTGGCCCGGCAGGCGGAAGATCCTTCGGCCGGGGGACATACGGCTTCCGACTTCGCCCTGCTCGAACTGGACCAGGACGAGATCGAGGAATTCGAAGCATTGGCGGCCGAACTCCGGCAATAGCGGTGTAAAGCAATGGAGGCTAGATCTTCGTGAATACTCCGTCCCCGTCCTCCGGAATGGCGCTTGCGGAAATCTGGCCGCCGTCACCGATGCAGGAGGGAATCCTTTATCACCTCGCGCTCGACGCCGAGGCGCCGGACACCTACCGCATTCAGCAGACGCTGATCATCGACGGCCCTCTCGACCCGGAACGGTTCCGGACGTCCTGGCAGGCGCTGGTCGACAGGCACCCGTCGCTGCGCGCGGGTTTCGTCCGGCGGAAGTCCGGTGAGATGGTGCAGCTCATCCACCGGGAGGTGAAACTCCCCTGGGAGGAGCGCGATCTGTCCCATCTCGCCGAGCGGGAGGCGCTGGCCGAGGTCGACGTGCTCGCGGAGCAGGAGCGCGCCAGGAAGTTCGACGTGGCGAAGCCGCCGCTGCTGCGGCTCATGCTGATCCGGCTCGCCCCGGAGAAGCACTGCCTGATCACGACCAGCCATCACCTGGTGATGGACGGCTGGTCGCGGGCGCTGCTCGAATCGGAACTCCTGAAGATCTACGCGGGGGGCGGTGTCACCACTTCGCTGCCGTCCGCCCGTTCCTACCGGGACTACCTGGCCTGGCTCGACGCGCAGGACAAGGAATCCGCCCGTGCGGCCTGGAAAGAAGAGCTGGCCGGTGCCGAGCGATCGGCGCTCGGCATCCCCGAAAAGGCGCGGAAGTCCCCGGGGCAGCAGGCCAGGGAGGCGCTGGCCTATTCGCCGGAGTTCACCTCCGCCTTGGTGGATTTCGCGCGCCGCAACGGATTGACGCTCAACACGCTGGTGCAGGGCGCGTGGGCGCTGGTGCTCGCCCGTCTGGCGCGCCGTCGTGACGTGGTGTTCGGCGCGGTGGTCTCCGGGCGCCCGGCGGATCTTCCCGGTGTGGAGAACGTGGTGGGCCTGTTCATCAACACCGTGCCGGTGCGGGTGCGGCTGGACGGCGAGAAGTCCGTCCTGCGGACGCTGACGGAGCTGCAGGAGCGGCAGGCCGGGCTCATCTCGCACCAGCATCTCGGCCTGCAAGAGATCCAGAAGCTGCCGGGGGCGAGCTTCGAAACGATCCTGTCGTTCGAGAACTACGTCGACCCCGCGGCCAAGGGCGGCTCCGATCGCGAGCTCAAGCTGAGCCTGAAGGAGTTCCACCAGTCGGCGCCGTACGCGATCCTGATGGGCGTGATCCCGGGCGAGAGCCTGCGGACCGAGGTGGAGTACCTGCCGGAACTGGTCGAACACCACACCGCGCGGGAGGTCCTGCACGGGCTTTTCCGGGTGCTGGAGGGAATGATCGCCGCCCCCGAGGCGCCGGTGGGCAGCCTGGACATGGTGGGCGGCGCCGGACGAGAGCTGGTCGTCGAGCGGTGGAACGACGTCGGCGACGCGATCGCCGCGCCGTCACCGGTGACGCTTTTCCTTCAGCAGGTGGAAAAAGCGCCTTCCTCGCCGGCTGTGACGGCCGGGGGCCGGTCGTGGTCGTACGCGGAACTCGACCGGTGGTCCGGCAGGGTGGCGCGAGCGCTGGTGGAGCGTGGTGTGCGGCGCGGCGACCGGATCGGCGTGCTGCTGGAGCGCTCGGCCGAGGTGCTCGCCGCCTGGCTCGGGGTGTGGAAGGCCGGAGCGGTGTTCGTGCCTGTCGATCCGGACTACCCGGAGGACCGGGTGGCGTTCATGCTGACCGATTCCGCGGTCGCGGCGGTGGTGTGCCGGGCCGGGACCGCGGCCGCGGTGCCGCCGGGTCACCAGCGGGTCCTGATGGAGGAAACCGACCACGGCGAGGTCGCGCTCGTCCCGGTCGGCGCGGACGATCCCGCGTACGTGATGTACACGTCCGGATCGACCGGGACCCCGAAGGGCGTGGCCATCCCGCACGGCGGAGTGGCGGCGCTGGCCGGGGAACCGGGCTGGGAACTGCGCGAAGGCGAGACGGTGCTGATGCACGCCCCGCACACCTTCGACGCGTCGCTGTACGACATCTGGGCGCCGCTCACCTCGGGCGCGCGGGTGATGATCACCGAGCCGGGCGTCGTCGACGCGGCCAGGCTCGCCGCCCATGTCGCGGACGGGCTCACCGCGGTGAACTTCACCGCCGGGCACTTCCGGGCACTCGTCCAGGAGTCGCCGGAATCCTTCGCGGGGTTGCGCGACGTGTCCGCGGGCGGCGACGTCGTCCCGCTCGAAGAGGTCGAGCGAGTCCGCCAAGCGTGCCCGGGGCTGCGGGTCTGGCACACCTACGGTCCGACGGAGACCACGCTGTGCGCGACGTGGAAGGCGATCGAGCCCGGTGACCGGGTGGGGCCGACGCTGCCGATCGGCCGTCCGCTGCCGGGGCGGCGGTTGTACGTGCTGGACGTTTTCCTGCGTCCGTTGCCGCAGGGCGTCGTGGGCGATCTGTACATCGCCGGCGCCGGGGTGGCGCACGGCTACCAGGGGCAGACGGGGTTGACGGCGGAGCGGTTCGTCGCCGATCCGTTCGCCGCCGGTGAGCGGATGTACCGGACGGGCGACCTGGCGTACTGGAGCGACGAGGGTGAGCTGGTGTTCGCCGGCCGGGCCGACGACCAGGTCAAGATCCGCGGGCACCGGGTGGAGCCGGGCGAGGTCGAGGCGGTGCTGGCCGAACAGCCGGGCGTCGACCAGGCCGTGGTGGTGGCGCGCGACGGTCGTCTGATCGGCTACGTCGTTTCCGAGGGCGAGGTGCATCCCACCAGGCTGCGCACCCGGATCGCCAAGGTGCTCCCGGAGTACATGGTGCCCGCGGAAGTGATCGTGCTGCCTGCCCTCCCGGTGACGGCGAACGGCAAGGTGGACCGGGAAGCGTTGCCGGACCCCGATTTCAGCGAACGCGTGACCTACCGGGAGCCGCGCACGGAGCCCGAGCGGGCGTTGTGCGAACTCTTCGCCGAGGTGCTCGGCCTGGACCGGGTCGGTGTGGACGACAGCTTCTTCGAGATCGGCGGCGATTCGATCTACTCGGTGAAACTGACCGCGCGTGCGCTGCGAGCCGGGATCACCTTCGACGTGGCTGACGTGTTCGAGCACCGGACGCCGGCTGGGCTCGCGGCGGTCATCGCCCCGGGTGATCCGGCGGTCGCTCCGGCCGAGCCTGCGTCGGACACGGAACTCCTCGATCTCGGTCAGGACGAAATCGACGAATTCGAGGCCGAGTTCGACGACGCGCGGCAGGTCTGACGGGACTTCTCGCGTGATCAGATGACGATCTCGCGTGATCAGGCGGCGATCATTCGTGATCAGAGACGGAACTCGCGTGATTAGAGCCGTAACTCGCGTGATTGGAGCCGTAACTCGCGTGATTAAATACGGAACTCGCGTGATCAGATGACGTTCACGAAGTTCGCCGTCTGACACGCGAGTTCCGTTCCTGGACACGCGAGTCACGCCTCTGATCACGTGAGTTCCGTTCTTGATCACGTGGGTTCCGGCTCCAATCACGCGAGTCACGGCTCTGATCACGCGAGTGACGGCTCTGATCACGCGAGTCTCGCCTTCGCTCACGACCACGCCACCCGGCCCGGCGCGGTCGGGTGGAGCAGGGGTGTTGCGAAAGCCACTTTGGCAACCTTCAACGTTGTGAAAGTGGCATTACCCACAACGCCGCCCGCTCGCACGGGGGTGTGGGAAGTCGCGAAAGCCCCGAGAG
>NZ_JBHXJK010000093.1:0-34905 GCF_042723255.1 Amycolatopsis thailandensis | reverse complement strand
CGTCCCCACGTCGCTGACCGGCCCTTTCTTCACACCCCCGTGCCTTGGGATGCCCCCTGCGCATCCCCGGTGCCCGTTCATCCATCCCCCGACAGAGGGATGACCGGGCACCCGGCTCGTGGATGGTTACCTCCGACTCCATCCACGAGACCTGCCCGCCCCGGCGTCATGACGCCATTCGGGCGAACCTTTTACTCGTCGGCCAACGGCTCCGACTGCACCCGCTTGAGCGCCGGGGTCGAGACGGATGCCCCGAGCAACGCCACCCCGATTCCCAGCACCACGGGCGCCAGCAGCCACGGGCTCAGCACGATCCCGTCCTTCTCGACCAGGCTGTAGAGCCCGATGCCGACTCCGACCCCGACCGCACCCGCGCCGATGGTGGCCACCATCGCGGGCAGGGCCGCTTCCATCCGCAGCGCCCTCGCCAGCACCCGGACCGGTGTCCCGGCCGCGATGAGCGCCCCGAAGGTGCGGCGGCGGTCCATCACCGAACCGGCGGTCGCCACGGCGGCGCTGCACCCGGCGAGCACGCCGGCGGCGATCAGGCCGATCACGGTGACCCGGCGCAGGTCGCCGAGTTCCTGCTGCTGGCCGATCAGGTGCAGGCCGCGGCTGCCGACCTCCTGTCCGGGGGCCGCCCCGACCAGCGCGGTTCGCACGACCTCGCCGTTCTGGGGTGTCGTCGGCACGATCACGTCGAACCTTTCCGGCGTGACCCCCGCGGGGACCAGGGCCGGGTCGATGACGATCGTGCCGTAGGTGTCCTCGTCACTGGACGGGAAGAGGTGCACCGGGGCCTTCGCGTCGAGCGGCGTGCCGGCCTTGTCGTAGTCGTTCGTCACGCTGTAGACCGCCGGGTCGAGGCTGGTCCGGCTGTAGATCGCGGGACCGGGCTGGCAGGAGCCGCCGATGTTCACTCGAAGCAGTTTCGTGGCGTCCTCGCAGGTCATCACGAAAGCCCTGCTCAGCGTCTGGTCACGAGTCCCTGGCGCGCCGGTGGACAGGTAGACCTGGCCCACCGGGATGGCCTTTTCGGTGACCCCGTTGCGGGCCAGCGACGCGTTGGTCTGGTCGGCGATCCGCTGGGCCTGGGTCGCGTCGGATTCGGCGTAGAGGACGTTGTCCTTGAAGGTCCGGCCACCGCCGGCCATCGACTCGAACGTCGGCAGCAACGTGAGCGCCATCGAGCCGGTGAACACCGCGAGCACGACACCCGCCGTGGCCCGGTACGCGCTCTTCGGGTCGTCGCGGAGCCTGCGTCCGGCCAGCAGCGACGCCGGTTTGCGCCAGATCCGGACGAACGTGCCGCCCACCGCCGAGGTGACCCACGGCCCGACGATCGCGGCCGACGCGACCAGCAGGAACAGCCCGAGCATCACCATCCCCAGGCTGCCGTTGTCCTGGGTGACCGCGAACAGGAAGAAGGCACCGGCCACGGGGACCGCGAGCAGCCGCCACCAGTGCAGTGGTTTGCGGGCGTGCGCCGAGGCCGCGAACAGCGGCGTCTTCAGGACGCGGCGGATGCCGAGGACACCCGCGAAGACGACCAGCAGCGGGATCACGACGGCGACCGCGACGGTCGAACCGACCGGGAGGCTGAAGTCCGACGCGAGCCAGGTCCCGCCTGCCCACGGAACGAACGTCGAGAGGCCTTGGAGCGCCGGTGCCACCAGGATGCCCAACAGGGCGCCGATCACCGCGGACAACGCCGTCTCGGCGGCGACGATCTTCATCACCTGCCCCGGGGTCGCCCCGGCCAGCCGGAGCGCGGCCATCCGCACCTCACGCCGGGCGGCGGTGAGCCGGGCCGAGGACGCGACGAGCACCAGGCTCGGCACGAGCAGGACGATCACGCCGACCCAGGCGAGCAGTTCGAGCATCGGGTCGGGCTTCGCCTGCTTGTCGGGGAAGCCGTCCGCGGCGAGCGCCGTCTTCGGCATCGTCTCCGGGGTGTGGCCGACCACGGCGACCAGCTGTTCCGGATACATCAGGGAGTCGGGTCCGAGCGCGTCGACGAGTTTGCCGAACCGGTCTCCGAGCTGGGCCTGCGGCGCCGACTGGATCAGTTTCCCGAGTTCGGGCGAAACGATCGCCTCGCCGGGGCCGGGCAGCTTCGGGATGCCCGGCGGCAGGCTGAGGATCGGCGAAGTGCCGGTCTGGGCGATGTCGACGCGGATGATCTCGCGGTCGCCCGAGTAGTCCTTGTTGGCCGCCATCAGCAGCGGCGCCGGACGCTGGCTCTCCCCGGACTGGGAGTAGTAACTGCCGATGTCCTGCCAGATCGCCCGCTGCGAGCGGGCCTGCGTGGCACCCGGGAGGGAGGCCAGCAGGAGCACCAGACTGGTCGCGACGGCGACCCCGACCGCGGTGAGGATGGCCGACGTGCGGGTCCGGCGGTCGACCCGGAGCACCCGCATGGCCAGCTGGAAGCTGTTCATCAGGCAGCCAGCCTCGTCGCGATCAGGCCGTCGCGGATGGAGACCGTGCGCGGCATGGCCTCGGCGAGTTCGCGGTCGTGCGTCACCACGATCACCGCGGCGCCGCTGTCGGCGGCCGCCGCGAGCAGCGCGTCCATGGTGGCGCGGCCGGTGCGGGTGTCGAGCGCGCCGGTCGGCTCGTCGGCGAAGATCACCTTCGGCCGGTGGGTCAGGGCACGGGCGATCGCGACGCGCTGGGCCTCACCGCCGGAAAGCTCACCGGGGCGGCGCTTTTCTTTGCCCGCCAAGCCGAGCTTCGCGAGCCATTCGCGGCCGGCCTCGATGGATTCCTTGCGCCCCTTGCCACCCAGCAGCGACGGCAGCGCGACGTTCTCCTCGGCGCTCAGTTCGGCGACGAGCATCCCGGATTGGAACACGAAACCGAACTCGGTGCGCCGCAGTTCGCTGCGCTTGCGCTCGTTGAGCTGATCGACGCGCTGCCCGGCGAGGAAGATCTGCCCGGAATCGGCGCGGAGGATCCCGGCGAGCACGTGCAGCAGGGAGGTCTTGCCCGAGCCGGAGGGCCCGACGATGGCGACCGCGTCACCCGCCTGGATGTCGATGTCGATCCCGGCCAGCGCGTGCTGTGTGCCGTACCGCTTCACCAGCCCCCGGCCCGAAAGCACCGGCTGCCCTGTCCACTGTGGATCTACCACCGTGATTCTCCCTAGTCAGTCACTTGTGTTCCGCTTCGGGGAAGAGCTTCGCGGTGAACCGCCTGTGTCCACTTCGGGCAGACGGCCAGTGCTGATCACGCCCGCATCGGCCGATCGGCCGAGGCGGCTCGGACCGGTCGGCCAAGGTGCGGACGGTGGCGGATCCTCTACCGTCACGGTGTGACAGCAGGTCCATCCCAGAACAAGCTCTACGCACGGGCGAGCGCGCTCACGCGCCGTATCGGCATGCCCGTGGTCGTCCTGCTGGCCGCGTTCGCGTTCGACCTGGCGTTCATCACCGACGCCGCCTTCGACGACGCCGGCCCCAAGGTCATCGACCTGCTGCTGTTCCCCGGCATCTTCGGGATGGTGTTCTGCGCGCTCTGGGCGCAGAAACGCGCCGCCGTCGCCGCCGTCGCGGCTTCGGTCGTGCTGGTGGCCTACACGCTGGTCGTCCGGTACTTCAACATCCCGACCTACTCCAGCGTGCTCGCGAACCTGTCCATCACCGAGGTGGTGGCCGGGGTCGAGATCCTGTTCTACGCCGCGCGCCGGACGCGGCCGGGTGTCGCGTTCGCCGTGATCTCCGGTCTGGTGCTGGCGACGCTGACGGCGGTGTCCGGCCGGTACATGGACGGAATGTCGGGCGGCACCATGGCGCAGGCGATGCTGTTCGGGGGCATCCTTCTGGGCGGCACGCTGGTCTTCGCGATTCCCGGGCGCGACCGCATGACGAATCCGAGAAGCTACGAGAAGCTGCAGAAGCTCAACAAGCTGGTGCTGGGCCAGTGGCCGCTCATCGGCATGCTGAGCGTCGCGCTGATCCTGGAATTCACCTTCACCTACGCCAGCGGGGCGCACGGTCTGCCCATCCTGGTCTGCTCGATCGTCGCCGCGATCATCGCGATCGCGGCGCCGCGGCGACCGGCCGACGCGATGATCGCGCTCACCGCGGTCATGCTGCTTTCGGCGCTGGTGACCCCGTTCCTCCGGCTCCGCTACGACTACCCGACGCCAGGCGGTGTGCCGGGGACGCAGGTCGTCGCGGGGATGGGCGCGATCGTCACCCTGGTCCGCGCGGTCGGACTGGGCAAGGCCACGTCACGGCTCGCGGCGCTGACCGGGGTGGTGATGGGCGCCTGCGTGCTCAACACGCAGCGGCCGAATCCGCGGCTGATGACCAACCCGGACGACATCGCGGGGTTCGCGATCGCGGGTCTGCTGCTGCTCGGTATCTCGGTGGCGGTCGGCCTGGCGCTGCGTTCGCGGGATTCGGAGCGGACGCAGGTCATCCAGTCGGCGATCAGCGACGCGCAGACGTCGGAACGGATGGCTTTGGCGCGTGAACTGCACGACGTCGTCGCCCACCACGTCACCGGGATCGTGGTGCAGGCGCAGGCGGCGAAGATGATGGGCGAGAAGAACCCGCAGGTCGCGGTCGAGGCGATGGGCCGGATCGAGGACGCCGGGGTGGAGGCGCTCGCGGCGATGCGGCGGCTCGTGCGGAGCATGCGCGGTGACGCGCCCGCCGGGAGCAGCGAGTTCAGCGAGCAGGCCACCACCGATCTCGCCGCCGATCTGCGGTCGCTGATCGAACGGTCGAACCACGGCGTGAAGACGTCGATGAAGCTGGAACTGCCGTCGGACGTGCCGCACGAGGTCGGGCGGTCGGCGTTGCGGCTGGTGCAGGAGTCGCTGACGAACATCGGCAAGCACGCGTCGGGCGCGAAGGAGGCGCTGGTCATCGCCGAGGTGGCCGGGAGCGAACTGCACCTCCAGGTGACCGATGACGGACGCGAGCCGGATCGCCGTCCGGCCGGCGGGTCGGGCGGCTACGGTCTGATCGGCATGCGCGAACGGGTCGCCCTGCTGCACGGCCGGCTTTCCGCCGGGCGGGCGCCGGGCGGCGGATGGCGCGTCGAAGCGTGGCTACCACTTGAAGGAGAAGAGTGATCCGGGTACTGATCGCCGACGACCAGGACATGGTGCGGATCGGCTTCCGGATGATCCTGGACGCGCAGGACGACATCGAGGTGGTCGCCGACGTCCCGGACGGTGTCTCGGCGGTCGCGAAGGCGCGCGAACTGCGGCCGGACGTCTGCCTGTTGGACATCCGCATGCCGGGGATCGACGGGCTCGAGGTCACCAAGCAGCTGGCGGGCCCGGACGTCGCCGATCCGCTGAAGGTGGTGGTGGTCACGACGTTCGACCTGGACGAGTACGTGCACACCGCGCTGCGGAACGGCGCGAGCGGGTTCCTGCTGAAGGACGCGGGCCCGGCTTTGCTGATCGAGGCGGTGCGCGCGGCCGCGCGCGGGGACGCGCTGGTGTCGCCGCAGATCACCGTCCGGCTGCTGAAGCATTTCGACGGCGGCGCGGTGAAACGCGAGGTCGTCCCGCCTTCGGAGCCGCTGACCGCGCGGGAACTGGACGTCGTCAAGGCGGCCGCGAAGGGGCTGACGAACACCGAGATCGGGGCGGAGCTGTTCCTGTCGCTGTCGACGGTGAAGACGCATCTGGCGTCGGTGCAGGGCAAGGTGGGTGCGCGGAACCGGGTGGAGATCGCGGCGTGGGCGTGGCGCAGCGGAGTCGTGGACTGACCGTAAGCTCGGTTCATGCATCGCCGTTTCCACGCTCCTGTCGTTCTCCCCGCCGACCCCGCTTGCTCGTTGCTGCGTGACGCCGTGGTCGACGTGGACGAGGCGGGGCGTGTCACCCATGTCGGTCCCGTGTCCGAGGCTCCCGAAACGTCCGCTCCCGTGACCCGGTTGAGCGGTCTTCTCCTGCCCGGTCTGGTCAACGCGCACGCGCACAGCCCGATGACGCTGTTGCGCGGGATGGGCGGCGACCTGCCGCTGCTGCGGTGGCTGACCGAGATCATCTGGCCCGCCGAAGCGAAGCTGAAGCCCGCCGACATCCGCACCGGCATGGTGCTGGGCTCGGTCGAAATGCTGCGGCACGGTGTCACGACCAGCGCGGAGATGTACTTCGAAGGCGAGCAGCTCGCCGACGCGGTGCTCACCACCGGTGGCCGCGTGATCCTGGGTCCGCCGATCATGGAACTGCCGGGGATGGACTGGCGCGCGATGCTGAAGGGCATCGAACGCTGGATCGACACCGACGGTCTCCGGTTCGGCCCCGGTGAGCGGATCGAGGTCGGCTACGGGCCGCACTCGGCGTACATGCTGAACGAAGAAGCGCTGCGCGCGACCGCGGAATCGGCGGCCGAACGCGGCGCCCTGGTGCAGATCCACGTGGCCGAGGCGGCACTCGAAGACGTCAAGCAGCGCGAAGCGCATGGTTCGGTGCCCGCGCTGCTGGAGAAGGTCGGGATGCTGCGGGGCCGGACGCTGGCCGCGCACGCCATCCACCTGTCCGACGAGGACATCGCGCTGTTCGCGGCGCGCGGGGTCGGGATGGCGCACTGCCCCGGCTCGAACGCGAAGCTCGCTTCGGGCATCGCGCGGGTCACGGAGCTGCGGAAGGCGGGCGTCGCCATCGGGCTCGGCACCGACGGCCCGGCGTCGAACGACGACATCGACCTGTGGGAGGAACTCCAGCTCTCGGCGATGTTCGCGCGGCTCGCGACCGGCGACTCGACCGTGCTGACCGCGGCCGACGCCTTCCTGCTCGGCACCCGCGGCGGCGCCGACGCGCTGGGCCGGACCGACATCGGCGCGCTGGAACCCGGCCGCTGGGCGGACATGGTGCACGTCGACCTCGACGACCCGGCCTTCGCGGCGGGCCTCGACGTCCCGGACGAGCAACTGCTCTCGAACCTGGTGTGGGCCGCCGGCTCGCGCCGGGTGCGCGACGTGTGGGTGGCGGGCGAGCAGGTCGTGGGCGACGGCGAATCCCTGCGGGTGGACCGCGCGAAAGTCCAGGCCGAAGTCGCCGAAACCTCCGCACGCCTACGCTCTTGACTCACCTACCCAGCCCCCCACCCGTCCCAGGGGGCGGCCCCGAGGCCAGTCTATCGGGAGTTGGGGGCGGGACCCGGGGGAAAGTGCTGGTGGGGGCGAGGTTGTCCACAACCGTGCGAGGCTGTGGACAACCTGGCCAGGCAGGTGCCAGTGTCCCCAATGTGGCATTGGGGACGTTGAGTGTCCCCAATGCCACATTGGGGGCACTGCTGATCAAGACAGCGTGGGTTAGACCAGGCCGCGAGGGCGCAGGGTCACTTCGGTCGGGTGCGCGTCACCGGTCGCGCTGACGGCGGAGAGCACGGCGGCCGCGACGGAGTCGGGGCGCAGGAATCGTTCCGGCTCGTAGGCGCGGCCCTCGTCGGCGATGATCGCCTGCTGCATTTCGGTGTCCGTGCGGCCGGGGTAGATCGACGTCACCCGCAGCGTGGACTCCTCCTCTCGCAGCGCGTCGGCGAAGGCGCGGACGGCGAACTTGCTCGCCGCGTACGGTCCCCAGCCCGGTCGCGCGTTCTGCCCGGCGCCCGAGTTGATCACCACGACGTGCCCCTTCGCGGCACGAAGCGCGGGCAGCAGCTGCCTGGTCAGCGTGACGACGGCGAGCACGTTGACCTCGAAGTTCGCCCGCCAGTCGGCGTCGGTCGTGGCTTCGACAGTGCCGAGTCGCGCGACACCCGCCGAGTGCACCAGGACGTCCAGTTCGCCGAACTCGGCTGTCGCCGCTTCCAGTGCCTCGGCATCGGTCAGGTCGACCGGCCACGCCCGGGCGCCGGGCAGCGTGCCCGCCAGTTCGCCGAGCGCGTCGGCGTCGCGGCCGCCGAGCAGCAGCCGGTGCGTGGGGGCGAGCGCGTGGGCGACCGCGGCACCGATACCGCGGGTGGCGCCGGTGACGAGAGCGAGGGGAAGATCAGCCATGGCCGCCACGCTAGTACGGCGGTCTCGCGTGCTCGAAAGCGTATCTCGCGTGATCAGAGACGGAACTCGCGTGATTGAAGAGCGATCTCGCGTGATTGGAAGGCGATCTCGTGTGATTGGGCGGACGACACATCGCGGGGCGGTCAGGGGGCGCAGGTGACCGGTGGCGTCGCCACCCGCGAGAACCGCACGGAACCGCGCGTGAACGACCCGATGAGGTTGTCCGCGAACCGTCCGGCCGTCAGCGGATCCCGCACGGACGCGTCGATCGCCGCGATCTCCGGGCAGCTGAGCGCCACCCGCGCGGCCGCGACGTCGACGGCGCGGGCCGGGCCGCCTTCGGCGATCGGGAGCCGCGCCGAATTCGCCAGCTCCCACACCGGAGGCAGCCACTTCTGGTGGCCGGGACGGCCGTTGGGGAGCGGCGTCGAATGCGCGGCGAACGGATTGGCGAGGCCGTAGCCGTCGCGCAGCCGCATGTCGAGCGGGATCAGCAGGCCGAGCGCGCCCATGCTGTCCGCGGCGACGGTCACGTACGGCCGGTCCGTCGGGTACGCGTACCAGCGCCTGGTCGCGTAGTCCTGGACCAGCACCGCCGGGCCGTCCACACCGTGGACGGCGTCCAGCGCCGGCGGCATCAGCGGGTGGTCGGCGTAGTCCTCGGCCAGGATCGGGTACTCGTGCCCCGTCGCGCGCGACCAGTACGACCGTTCGTCGGTGATGCCGACGGCACGCGGCTCGGCGGAGTACGGCGGGCGGAGCGACCCGACGGCCACGAACGCCCAGATCCCGGCACCCACCAGGAACACCGTGGTCAGCCTCGTCACCGGCAGGGCCAGCACCGGAAGCAGCAGGCAGAACAGCGCCGGCAGCAGCATGCGCCCGTGCATGAAGTCCCCACCGACCCTGATCACGTACAGCGAGAGCAGCACCGCGCCGACGACCGGGACCGCGGTGAGCACCGCGAAGGTTTTGTCCACAGTGGACGATACGGTGACGACGGCGGCCGCGAGCAACAGGAGCGGCAGCCAGAGCCAGTACGGCTGGACGAGGTCGACGAAGTACGCCCATCCACGAGCCCAGTTCGCCTCCGAAGCCTCCTTGACCAGGGCGGTGTTCGGCGTCAGCAGACCGTAGTAGCCCATCCGGAACACCTGATACGCCAACGGGAGCGCGGCCGCCACGGCCAGCAAGCCCACCACGCGACGACGTCCCGGCCACGCAAGCACGAGCAGCGCCACCAGAGCGACGGCGCTGAAGAGCGCGAGATCCGGCCGCACCAACGGTCCCAGCCCGGCGACCAGGGCGACCGGCCAGGTGCGCAGATCGTCCATTGTGGACATACGGCGCACGAGCAGCCACCAGGTGCCGCCCAGCCACAACGTGATCAGACCGGTCTCCAGCCCGGACGTCGCGAAGTCGCGGAACGGCGGCAGCGCGCAGACCACCAGCGCCCCGGCGGGCGCGAGCCCGTGGAACGCCAGCGGCTGATAGAGCCGCCGGGCGCCGTCCAAGCCGAAGAACAGTCCGGCGACCGAGAAGACCAACCCGGTGACCACGGAGATCCACTCCAGCGGCACCCCCGGGATCAGCCCGAGGACACTCAGCACCGCCGTCCACAAAGGACTGGTGTTGGTCTCGACCCGCTCACCGATGTTGAACACCGGCCCGTTGCCCGCGATGATCTGCCGGACCGTCCGCAGCACGATCAGCCCGTCGTCGCTCATCCAGCGGCGACGCCAGGCGAGGTCGGCGTAAACCATCAGCACCAGGCCGAACCCGAACCACGTCCAAGTCGACGGACGCCGGAACCAAGCGCGCGAAGGCCAGTCAGGCGCGTTTTCGCCCGTGGTCGTGTTCGTCTGCGTCATGACTCCGCCCGGCTCGGTTGCGTGCGCAGGAGATCAGGCGCGCGGCCCGCGAGTCAAACCGCGCGGGCGGACAGGCAGGACTGGGGCCGCTTCCTCCCTTCCATGGTCAGCCGGGCGGTGACCTCGAACCCGGCCTTCTCCATCAGCTCGGCGACCTTGCCGGGTTCCAGCAGGTACGCGTCATAGGTGACCGGGTGGCCGTACGCCGTCTCCGGGCTCAGACGTTCTTCGCCGACGTGGAATCCGACCAGCAGACGACCACCGTGCGCGAGCGTGCGGCGGAACTCCGCGAACACCGCCGGGAGCTCCTCGGGTGGGAGATGGAAGATCGACCACCAGGCGACCAGCCCGCCCAGCTCGCCGTCCGGGAGGTCGAGGGCGGTCATCGAGCCGACAGAGAACCGCAGGTCAGGGTACTGACGGCGGGCGACCTCGATCATTTTCGGCGACAAGTCGACACCGGCGACGTCGAGACCGAGCGACGCCAGGTGAGCGGTGACATGACCCGGCCCGCAGCCGACGTCGACGACCGGGCCGCGCACCTGCTCGGCGAACGCGGCCAGCATCGCGCGGCCGATCGGCTCCTGGTCGAAGAGCGATCTGACCCTTACCGCGTAGTCCTCGGCGACGGTGTCGTAGGACTCGCGGGTGGCATCGAGATGTGAGGTGGTCACGGTGGGCGACGCTAGCGCCACCCACCGACAATTCTCACGGCTCGATCAGCCCGGCGTCCCTGGTCAGGTCCTCCGGCACCGCCGGCTCGGCCAGCGGCGTGCACCCGGTCGCGGGATCCGCCGCCGAGTCGGTGCCGTCGAACTTCGCGACGCCGGACTTGGTCAGCTGCCGGGAACCGACGTCGAAACACACCTGGTACGAGCCCGGAAGCAGGCTTCCGAACGAGTACCGCCCGTCCGGCCCGGTCACGGTCGAACCGATCTCCTTCGCGGAAGCGTCCTTCAGTGTCACCTTCACGTCCTGGACGCCGAGCTCGTCGCGGCCTTGCAGGCCGTCCTTGTCCTTGTCCAGCCAGACGAAGTCGCCCAGTTTGCTCGTCGGCGCGTTGAGGCCGGCGGCGAGCGTCAGGTCCGTTCGCTTGCGAGGGCCGACCGTGGTGGTCGCCGTGCAGCCTGTCGCCGGATCGGCATCGGAGTCCTTCGCGTCGTCACCCGCGTCCTTGGCCGTGTACGTATACGGAAGCGCGCCGATGTCGAAACAGACCTGGTAGATGCCGTCCTTCAGCTTGGTGAAGCGGTACTTGCCGTCGGCGTCCGTGGTGAGCGTGCCGAGCGCCGTGCCCGACGCGTCCTTCAACGTCACCTTCACGCCCGGGACACCCGGCTCCGCGGAGTCCTGCAGCCCGTTGCGGTCGAGGTCGTTCCAGACGAATTCCCCGATCTCGTCGATCGCGGGCGGCGGGGTGACCTTGATCGTGGTGGTGGAGGTCTTCTTCGGCAGCTTGCCGCTGGAGACGATCACGGTGCTGACGTGGCCGTTGTCGGCTTCGGTGACGTTCTTGTGGTCGCAGGTGACGGTCGCGGACTTGCCGGCGTCGAGCGCCGCGATCGGTGTGGGCTGGACGTCGCAGTACGGGTCGTCGACCTTGATCGCGGTCAGCGTCGTGGTGCCGTCGTTGGTCACCGTGAAGCGGTAGTTCGCGGTGGTGCCCGCCTCGAGGGTGGCCGTGGCGCCCCAGGCACCGCTCGCTGGATCCCGCACCTCGGCCTTCACCGAAAACGAGTCGATCCGCAGGTGGACGCAGTCCCACATGACCCAGTTGTGGTCGGTGGCGGCGAAGAACTTCACCGAGTTCGCCGACGCCGGGGCGATCGACGGCTCGAAGTCCTGCCGGGCCAGCTTGCCGTCGGTCTCGACGGCGTGCGCGACCTTGAGCTTGTTCTCCAGGACGACCTTGTCCGACGCGTTGTAGAACCGCAGTCCCGTCTCTCCGACGGCGTCCGCGCGCCGGAGGTTGACGTCGTTCGTGCCTGTCCAGTCGGTCAGCGTGTAGACGGCGCCGGGCACGAACTTCATCGCCGCGTAGGCGGTGCTGACCATCTTGTCCGGCGTCGAGATCAGGGCGTACTTCCCGCCGTCCTGCTGATAGCCGCCCGCCGTCGACAGCCGGGGGTGCTTACTCTTCGGCGTGCCGGCGGGCACCGGGGCGGCCGGGTTGAACTTGTACCCGGTGGGCGGGCTGCCCTGCTCCACGCTCGGGTTCGGCGCGGCCCCGCCGGTGCAGCCCGACGGGATGTCCACGGCCTGCGCGTGCGCGGGAAAAGCGCCCCCGGCCAGCAGGAGCGTTCCGGCCGTCATCAACACCAGTGCCCTTTTCACAGGGCTGAAGCTAGTTATCCGGCCCCGGTTCCGTAATCGCTGAACCGTGTCGACGAGCGCCCCGATCAGGCAGAACCGAGAGTGACCGGGACGCCGATGCCGTCTTCCCACGGCATCGGCGTCCCGGTCACGGCCTTACTTGACGCCGATGCGGCCGACCTGGCCCCAACGGCCCTTCTTCCACACCGAGACGATCGACGGCCGCGGCTGGGTGGTGCCGCCGTCCGGCCAGTGCGACGTCGGGTTCGCCGAGCTGGCGGCGTTCTCGCCCGGGTGCTGCACGGCGACGAGCACCAGGTGGTCGGTCACCACCGGGCCGCAGGTCTCCGCGCCGACCGGGACCGACAGGAACTGCTTGACGTGCCCGCGTTCCGGACCGTCGACCGGCACCGAGAACAGGCCGTCGTTGGAGCCGAGCGCGTTGCCGTCGGTGGAGATCCACAGGTTCCCGTGGCGGTCGAACGCGACGTTGTCCGGGCAGGAGATCGGGCTGACCTGGTCCTTCGGGAAGCCGCCGAAGTAGGTGTCCGCCGTCTTCGGGTCACCGCAGACCAGCAGCAGCCGCCAGGAGAACTTCGTGGCCGCCGAGTCGCCGCGGTCCTCGTCCCATTCGAGGACGTGCCCGTTGCGGTTGTTGACGCGCGGGTTCGGCTCGTCGACGCCGGCCTTGCCTGCCGCGCCGCGGTCGCTGTTGTTCGTCAGCGCGGCGTAGATGCGGCCGTTGACCGGGTTCGGCTCGATGTCCTCGGGGCGGTCCATCTTGGTGGGCTGGACCTTGTCCGCCGCCTGCCGCGTGAACACGTAGACCTCTTCGGCGGTGAAACCGTCCACAAAGGACTTGTTGCCGGAGACCAGCGGGATCCACTCGCCGACGCCGTCGAATTCGCCGTCCTTGGGGAGCTTCCCGGTGCCGTCGATCTCGCCGGGGCTGTCGCCGGTGAAGCGGGCGACGTACAGGGTGCCGTCGTCGAGCAGCGCGGAGTTGTGGCGGCGCGCGTGCGCGCTCTTGCCCGGCTTGTACTTGCCCTTGGAGACGAACTTGTAGATGTATTCGAAGCGCTCGTCGTCACCGGAGTAGACGGCGACGCGGCCGTCCTTGGTGATCTTGATGTTCGCGGCCTCGTGCTTGAACCGGCCGAGCGCGGTGTGCTTGACCGGCGTCGAGTTCGGGTCGTTCGGGTCGATTTCGACGACCCAGCCGAAGCGGTTGGCCTCGTTGGGTTCCTGCGCGAGGTCCCAGCGCTTGTCGAACCGCTCCCACTTGCGGGTGGTCCCGGCGCCGGAGAAGCCGTAGCGCTTCAGGCGCGCGGCCGCGACCGGGTCGGTGACGCTCGACGCGTTGGCGAAGTACTGGTTGACGTTCTCCTCGCCGGAAAGCACGGTGCCCCAAGGGGTCACGCCGCCGGCGCAGTTGTTCTGCGTGCCGAAGACCTTGCGGCCGGTCGGGTCCGCGGAGGTCTTGAGGAACTTCGAACCGGCCGCCGGGCCGCGCACCTCGAAGGCGGTGTTCAGCGTGATGCGGCGGTTGAACGGGCTCGGCACGGCGCGCAGCGCGCCGCCGATCGGGTCGCGGAAGGTCTGGACGACCGAAAGACCGTGCGCGGCCCAGGCGATCTTGACCTGCTCCTCGGTCGGGTTGGCCGGGTCGTACTGGTCGGCCGGGAACATGTGGACCTCGGTGGTGTACTCGTGGTTCACCACCAGCAGGTTGCGGATGCCCAGCGGGTCCTGCGGGATCAGGCCGACGAAGTCGTTGTTGTAGCCGAACTGCTTGGCCTGCGCGGCCGCGGTCTGCTTGCGGAAATCGAACTTCGGCGCGCCGAATTCGACGGCGTCGCCCCAGCGGATGACGACCCGCTGGTCGTAACCCTCGGGAATGGTGACCGCGTCGAGCTTGTTCGGCGGCACGGCTTCGAAGTCGGTGCCGGGCACCGGACGGCCGGGACGACCCGGCTTGCCGTGTCCCGCGGCGGCGACGTCGGCCGGGGCCTCGGCGGCGGCGGCCGTGCCGGACAGCGCGGCGAAGCCACCGGCGGCCGCCGCCATCACGGCGCTCGCCTTCAGCGCGCCACGGCGGGACAGCATGTTCTTGACGACGTCGCCGAAGTACTCGTTGTCCGACGTGTTGGGCTCGGGGTGGGCGCACGCGTTGCCGCAGCGGTACTCGCAGGTGACCGCGGAGCGGCCACCGGGGTGGGAGGTGATCAACGGCAGGAGCCGCTGAGGCTCGAAGGACACAGGGCCTCCATGGTCGCGGTGGGTTCACGTAGTCCAGTCGGGGGAACGCCGTGACGTTAAGCGACCAAAAAGAGCCGGTCCTGACCACAAGATGAACAGCGCGCGAACGAGCGATGGCGCGCTGCCGGACCGGCGGCGCGCCATCGACGAAAAGTACTGCTAGATCGTTGCTTGTCGACTAAGAACCGATGTCCGACAGGCCGTGCCTGCCGGGTTTCCAGACCGCCACCACCGACGGGCGGGGCTGGTTTTCGCCGCCGTCGGGCCAATGGGAGGCCGGTTTGTCGGCATTCGCCCCGTCCACTTCACCCGGATGCTGGACACAGACCGTGACGATCTTCTCTTCGACGATCGGACCGCAGGTTTCCGCGCCGCGGGGCACGGTGAGGAAGAGCTTCAGCTCTCCGCGATTCCGGCCTTCCAACGGAACCGAGTACAGGCCGTCGTTGATGCCGAGCGCGCCCGCCGAGTCGGTGGAGATCCACAGGTTGCCGTGTTTGTCGAAGGCGACGTTGTCCGGGCTGGAGATCGGCGAGACCTGATCCTTGGGGAACCCGGCGAAATAGGTGTCCGGCGACGACGGATCACCGCACACCAGGAACAGCCGCCAGCTGAACGTCAGCGCCAGCGCGTCCCCGCGTCGTTCCTCGAACTCCAGCACCTGACCGTGCTTGTTGTTCAGCCGCGGGTTGGGCTCGGTGGCGCCTTCCTTGCCGGGGTTGCCGCGTTCGACGTTGTTGCTGAGCGCGCAGTAGATCCGGCCGGTGCGCGGATGCGCCTGGATGTCTTCGGGGCGGTCCATCTTGGTCGCGCCGACGCGGTCGGCCGCCTCGCGAGTGAAGACGTAGACCTCTTCGGCGGTCATTCCGTCCACAAAGGACTTCTTGCCGGAGGCGAGCGGGATCCATTCGCCGCTGCCGTCGAATTCGCCGTCGCTCGGCAGTTTCCCGGTGCCGTCGATCTCGGCGGCCGGGCTGTCGCCGGTGAACCGGCCGACGTACAGCGTGCCGTCGTCGAGCAGGGTCATGTTGTGCCGCCGGGCATGCGCGCTGTCGCCCGGCTTCATGCGGCCCTTGGAGATGAACTTGTAGATGTACTCGAAACGCTCGTCGTCACCGGAATAGGCGACCACGCGGCCGTCCTTGGCGACGCGGATGTTCGCCGTCTCGTGCTTGAACCGGCCGAGATGCGTGTGCTTGACCGGGGTGCTGTCCGGATCGTTCGGATCCAGTTCGATCACCCAGCCGAACCGGTGGGCCTCGTTCGGCTCCCTCGCGATGTCCCAGCGCGCGTCGAACCGCTCCCATTTCCGGGTGGTCGCGGTGCCCTTGATGCCGTAGCGCGCGTACCGCTTGCGAGCCACGGGATCGGTCACCGTTTCCGCGTTCCCGAAGTACTGGTTGATGTTCTCTTCGCCGGACAGGATCGTGGCCCAGGGCGTGACTCCGCCCGCGCAGTTGTTCATCGTGCCCAGCACCACCGTGCCGGTCGGGTCGGCGGCGGTCTTGAGCAAGTCGCTCCCGGCCGCCGGGCCGGTCACCTTGAACGGGGTGTGCAGCGTGATCCGCCGGTTGTAGCGGGACATCCTGGGCCGCAGGTGCCCGGTGTCGCGTCCGCGCGACACCTGGACGACGGTGAGGCCGTGCGCGGCCCACGCGATCTTGACCTGTTCCTCGGTGGGGTTGTCCCGGTCGTAGCCGCGGAACATGAACTCTTCCGAGGTGTACTCGTGGTTCGTCACCAGGAGCGAGGAAAGCCCCCAGCGATCGAGCGGCAGCAGCGCGGCGAAGTCGCAGTTGTAGCCGAACTGCTTCGCCTGCGCCTCGGCGGTCTGGTGGTCGAAGTCGAACTCCGGCGCGCCCGGCAGCACCGCGTCACCCCAGCGGATCACGATGCCCTGCTCGTAGCCTTCGGGCACCACGACGGCGTCGAGCGTGTTCGGCTGGACGCGCTTGTAGTCGGTGCCGGGTGGCGGTTTCGGGCGTCCGGCGGGGGCGGTGGGGGCGGCGGACGCGGGTGCCGCCAGAGCGAGTGGCGTGCCGGCGGCGAGTGCGACGACGGCGGTCGCCTTGAGCGCGCCACGACGGCTCACCGCGCCGAGCACGTCGGCGAAGGTGGGGTTGTCCGAAGTGTTCGGCGCGTCGTGGAAGCACGCGTCACCACAGCGATAGGTACAGGTCACTGACGCCCGGCTTGGTGAGTGGCCGGCCAGCAACGGAAGGAACTTCACGCGGACCTCCGGTCAGGCAGTTCGGGAGGTCGACGCTAAGGCAAGGGACCAACGGGAGGAAACCCCCCGTTGGTCCATTGTTCACTTTCCGTACAGATCAGAACTCTTCGCCGACGAGCGCGGCCTCCTCGGGCACCCGGTACACGTCCGGCTTGGTGCGGCGCGCGGCCAGCAGTCCACCGGCGAGCACGCAGAGCACGGCGGCCACCAGGAACGGCGCGTGCGGCGAGCCGAACCACTCGGCCACGTGGCCGACCAGGGTCGCGGCCACCGCGCCGCCCATCCAGCGGAGGAAGTTGTAGCCCGCGCTGGCGACCGGGCGGGGAGCGTCGCTGATGGACATCGCCATCCCGGTGAACAGCGTGTTGAGCAGGCCGGACACCAGACCCGAGGCGATGATCGCGGCCACCAGAACGGGCTTGCTCGGCACCAGCATCACCGCGAGCAGCACGGCGTAGGCGAGCACGGCCAGCACGGTCGCGTGCCGTTCGCCGAACTTCGCCGCGAGCCGCGGGGCGAGGACCACACCGGCCACCGCCACGCACAGACCCCAGCCGCAGAACACCAGGCCGACCGCGACCGCGCTCCACTCCAGCACGAACGGCGACCAGGCGAGGACGGCGAAGAACGCCGCGGTGTAGAGGGCGGAACCGATCGAAGTGCGCAGGAGACCGGTGTGCTTGAGGGCGCGGATCGGATCGAGCAGGCGGATACGTGGCCGGTCCTCGTGGGCGTCCTTGCGAAGGAAGACCGCGCAGAGCACCAGCGCGCCGGCCATCAGCAGGGCCGTGCCGAAGAACGGGCCGCGCCAGGAGATGCTGCCGAGCAGGGCGCCCAGCAGCGGACCGACCGCGAGGCCGACCCCGAGCGCGGCTTCGTAGAGCAGGATCGCGCCGGACTGCCCGCCCGCGGCGGCGCCGACGATCACCGAAAGCGCGGTCGCGATGAAGAAGGCGTTGCCAAGGCCCCAGACCGCGCGCAGCCCGACGAGCTGCTCGATCGAGCCCGCGGCGGCGCAGAGCGCGGTGGCCAGCACGATCAGCGACAGACCGGTGATCACCGTGCGTTTGGCGCCGAAGCGGGCACTCATGGCGCCGGTGAAGAGCATGGCCACCACCTGGACACCCAGGTAGGAGGAGAACAGCAGGGTCACTTCGGACGGCGTCGCGTGCAGGCCCTCGGCGATCGACAACAGGATCGGGTCGACCAGCCCGATGCCCATGAACGCGATGACCGCGGCGAACGCGGTGATCCATACCTGTTTGGGCTGTCCTTTGAGAGCGTCCAACAGGCTCGAGTGGGACTCAGCGCTCATCGCGGATCAGTTCCTCCTTCTTGTCTTCTTGAATTTCCTGCCGCAGCAACCTGGTGAGAGCGGGGAGCGCGGCTTCGATCGCGGCGCGGTCGTGCTCGTCCAGTTCGAGGAGCCGCTCGCGGAGGAATTCCTCCCTGGCGACGATCAACTGGCGATGGAAGCGCTGCCCCACCTCGGTGACCTCGACGAGCACGGCGCGGCCGTCGGCGGGATCGCGGCGGCGGCTGACCAGGCCGAGCCGTTCGAGACGGCGTACGACGTCGGTCATCGTCGGCATCCGGACCCGTTCGAGGTCGGCGAGCGTGCTCATCCGGCGCGGACCGCCGTTCAGCAGTTCCGACAGCACCGACCCCTGCGTGAGGGTGAGCTGCACCTGCGGGGTCTCCCGGCGTACGAGGTAGTACAGCCGGAACACCAGCGGGCGGAGCCGGTGCGCGAGGTCGGCGACTTTCGTGGTCACTTAGCCATGCTAACTAAAATTACTGAGCATGGCTAAGTAATCTGCCGCACAGGGTGCCAGCGCCTAGGGTTGAGGGTGTGGAAGCGGTGATCTTCGATCTCGACGGTGTCCTGGTGGATTCGGAAACGACGTGGGACGAGGTCCGCCGGGCCGTCGTCGACGAGTTCCACGGCACCTGGCGGGACGAGTCGACCAGGGCGATGCAGGGGATGAGCACCCCGGAATGGGCCGCCTACCTGGCCCACGATCTGGGCGTCCAGCTCCGGCCGGCGGACGTCGCACAGGTGGTCATCGAGCGGATGGCGCGGCGATACGCGGAGAAACCACCGATCATCCCGGGCGGTCCGGACGTCGTGCGCGAGGTCGCGAAGCACTGGCCGGTGGCGATCGCGAGCTCGTCGCCGCCGCTGCTGATCAAGGCTTTCCTGGACATCACGCGGCTGCCGGTGCCGACGGCGGTGTCTTCGGAGCAGGTCGGCGCGGGGAAACCGGCGCCCGACGTCTATCTGAAGGCGGCCGAGTTGCTGGGCGCGGAGCCGAAGAACTGCGCGGCCGTGGAGGACACGACGAACGGGCTGCTCGCGGCACTGGCGGCGGGGATGACGGTGTACGCGGTGCCGAACCCGCACTTCCCGCCGGATCCGGCGGTGCTGGCGCGGACGACGGTGGTCGGGTCGATCACGGATCTGCCGGCGGCGCTTCTCGAGGCCTAACCTGCCGAGCCCGGCGTGCCGTCGCGCCATACGCAGGGCGTTGATCCGTTCAGGTACAGCTCGCCGGACTCGTTGGAATCCAACGCCAGACGAAATCCGTCGTCTCGTTTTTCCAGCCACAGGTATTGCGGGTTTTGCTTCTCTTGCAGAACTTGATAGTTGTTGTTCTGCGCCCACGAGCGCAGTGCGCTGAAGTACTCCGAAATACCCGCCGCGGCCAGGCCGGTCACCTGGTAGCCGCGGTCGGCCACGACCCGGCCCTTCGGCCCGTTGTCACTCGGATCATCACAAGGCGCTTCCTTACTCTGGCCGCGCAGTACCAGCACAGCCGACACCGGAAGGGCCGACTTCGCTTGCTGGATATAGCTTTCGAGTCGCTGGTTCGCCTCTTGAATCGAGATCGTGTTGCCCATATCAGCCTCCTGAGGACTGCCACAGCTCGCGACACAGAGAAGCAGCATCGCCGGCATCAGGCTTCTTTTCTTCATCAGTAACTTGGCTGCTTTCCTGCGATTATTCGGCCCATGTCGCGCAGAGCGGGGTTGTCTCGCGTCCAGTATTCGCTGTGAGCGGCCTCGCTGTTGCCGAGAACCGGGCCGCTTGGGCCTGGATCCGAGGTGAACGTCTTGCCACCGAATTCCGGGTCGGTGGGGTCGGGGCCGAGCGGGTCGAGGGGGTCGCCCTGCCCTTCGATACGAGGGAAGTTGGTGATGTTGATCGCGTCGTTCGCGGCCGTCGTCGAGTACACGTGTTCGGGAGGGATGTTGAGCCGGCTCGCGTGATCGACACCGACGCCCGGACTGGCGACGAGCACGATGTCGTCGACGGCGAGGTGCTCGTCTCTGGCGGCGTGTCCGACGAGGGTCGTGCCGTAGCTGTGGCCAAGGACGGTGTTGTGCGAGGGAGCTCCTTGATGACTTTCCCTCAGTCCGTCCTGGAAGCTGTCGAGCGCATGCTTCCCATTGTCGGCGAAACTCTCGTTCGAAGCGTCCAGGAGGCCCGGCGGCGCGTCGTAGCCGATCCAGGTGATCACCGAAGGTGCTTTCGCCCCGGCCTGCTGGGCGGCGCTGACCATGCTGTCCGCCCGTCCGAGATCACCGTTGACCTTGGAAAGCTCCGACCCGGTACCGGGCACATAGGTCGCGACGTTTTGCGCCGTATCAGGATTGCCCATCGCGACTATCGCCCGGCCCGCGCCCGTGTCATCGATGCGCAGCACGTATGGCCGTTGCTTGGTGGGGTCGAAGTCCGGGCTGTCGGGATCGCTCATCGAAAGCCGGTGGTCGATGTCGTCGAGACCGCGAAGTTTCCCGTCGAGTTCGTCGAGATCCGCCTTGAGTGCGTCGAACTCCAGCCGGTCGTTGAGCTTGATCTGACCGGCTCCGGTTCGGGGGAACTCGGTGATCTTTCGCTGTAGCTCGTCGCGCTCATGCCTCAACCTGGACCGCTGTCGGTCCAACAGCTCACGGTTGGCGAGGTCGCGCTGCTTCGCCGAGAAACCGTCCTGAGGTCCGACGAGTTCCGGCCGGTCCGTGGCGAGCCGGGACCGCTGCGCTTCGCTGAGTGTCGCCCAGTAGGCAGCGTTCTGCGCCGCCGTCGCGCCCTCGGGCGGTGGCGCGGGGATGCTGAGCGAGCCCATGACGGCACCGGAGTTGCCCGCCGCGGCCAGCGACGTGTTCTCGTTGTCGTTCGCGGTCGCGTCGATGGTCTGCCCGGACACGATCCGGTCGAGTACGAGGCAGAAGTCGTCGTCGATGTCGGTCGCGCTCTTGAGGACCTCGGAAACGCGATCGCGCAGTTCCACCGCGATCGTCGCCCGTTCGCGGGCGACGGCTTCCTTCTGATCCTCCGGGGTGTCCGGGGGCGGTCCGTTGTCGATGATCGCCCCGTCACCGCCGACGGTGAAGTGATGCGCGCGGGCGAGCCCCTCGACTTCCTTGACGCCGTTCATGACACCAGTGATCGCGTCTCCGACGTCTCCCGCGCCGCGACGCAACGCGGCGACCTCGGCGGCGTACTCTTCCAGGCCGTCGATGACCTGGTCGACCTCTTTCGCCGCGGCTCCGGCCGCGGTGCCGTGCCAGCCGTCGGCCGTATTGATGCCGCGCAGATCGTCCGAACAGGCGACGACCTTGTTGTACGCGGTGTTGACTTCGCCGACCGCGCCTTGCAGAGGTGCGGAATCCCATCGAGTCACATCAGCCCAGGTGACCATCAGACCGGCTTCCGCCCGCCCGTCGACCGCACCGGGACGGAGAGATCCGCCGTCGCGGCATCCTCGCGACCGCTGTAGAGGTCGGCGGCCTTCGCCATGCTCGCCGCGTGCGCGTCGAGACGCCGCTCGTAGCCCTGCTCGCGGTCTTGCAGTACGTGCTTGACCTCGGCGAGCTTGCCCACACAGCGCGCTCCCGGCATACCGGCGTCGCCCGACGGCACCGCCACCGAGCAGTTCGCCCCGCGCAGCCCGTCCGCGACTCGCGTCGCGGCCTTCCCGGTCCCTCTGATCTTCTCGATCACCACGTCGTAACCAGCCACGAGCCCTCCCCTGCTCCGGTAGTCAATCGATCACACTACGGAGCAGAACGGGCCGATTCAATGGTCAAGGCATCCCGGAACCGGGAAAAACAGCAGGTAGCGGCGTTGTACTCACACCCGACCGAGTAGTCCTACCCAGAGGCGAAGGCACTCCTGACGCTATGAAGGGGCCTTTCATTGCAAAATTTGCAATGAAAGGCCCCTTCATAGCGCGCTACTGGAGGGTCACGCCTCGCCGGCGATGAACTTCTCCACCTCGTCGCGCGCGGTCGCGTCGTCGTACTGCTCCGGCGGCGACTTCATGAAGTACGAGGAAGCCGACAGGATCGGGCCGCCGATGCCGCGGTCCTTCGCGATCTTCGCGGCGCGCACGGCGTCGATGATGATGCCCGCCGAGTTCGGCGAGTCCCACACCTCGAGCTTGTACTCCAGGTTCAGCGGCACGTCGCCGAACGCGCGGCCCTCGAGCCGGACGTAGGCCCACTTGCGGTCGTCGAGCCACTGCACGTAGTCGGACGGTCCGATGTGGACGTTGCCCTTGCCGAGCTCGCGGTCGACCTGCGAGGTGACCGACTGGGTCTTCGAGATCTTCTTCGACTCGAGCCGCTCCAGCTCCTTCATGTTCAGGAAGTCCATGTTCCCGCCCACGTTGAGCTGCATCGTCCGGTCGAGCTGGACGCCGCGGTCCTCGAACAGCTTCGCCAGCACGCGGTGCGTGATGGTGGCGCCGACCTGGGACTTGATGTCGTCACCGACGATCGGCACGCCGGCCGCGCGGAACTTCTCCGCCCACTCGGGGTCGGAGGCGATGAACACCGGCAGCGCGTTGACGAACGCCACACCGGCGTCGATGCACGCCTGCGCGTAGAACTTGTCGGCCTCTTCGGAACCCACCGGCAGGTAGGAGACGAGCACGTCGACCTCGGCCTCGCGCAGCGCCGCGACGACGTCGACCGGGGTCTCGTCGGACTCCTCGATGGTCTCGCGGTAGAACCGGCCGAGCCCGTCGTAGGTGTGACCGCGCTGCACGGTGACGCCGAGCGGCGGCACGTCGGCGATCTTGATGGTGTTGTTCTCGCTCGCGAAGATCGCCTCGGACAGATCGCGGCTGACCTTCTTGGCGTCCACGTCGAACGCGGCCACGAACTCGATGTCGCGGACGTGGTACTCGCCGAACACGACGTGCATCAAACCGGGCACGCGGGTGCCGGGATCTGCGTCGCGGTAGTACTGAACGCCCTGGACCAGCGAGGCAGCACAGTTGCCGACGCCCACGATGGCCACCCGAACGCGGCGGTTCTCGCCCATGCCGGTTTCTCCTTCATTAGTCCAACAGTTGTAGGTAATCCGCAGCGGGCACGGAGAGCGCCTCAGGTCTCCGGTCCGCGCTGCTCGGCCTGTTCGTGCGCGATGAGCTCGTTGAGCCAGCGCACCTCCCGCTCACTGGACTCCAGCCCGAGCCGGTGCAGCTCACGGGTGTAGCGGTCGATCTTCTCCTCGGCCCGCGCCATCGCCGTCCGAAGCCCTTCTCGACGCTCCTCGACCCGACGACGCCTGCCTTCCAGGATTCGCATCCTGACGTCGGCCGGTGTCCTCGAAAAGAACGCCAGGTGGACGCCGAAGCCTTCGTCGTCCCAGGTCTGCGGGCCGGCGTCGCCGAGTAGTTCGGCGAACCGTTCCTTGCCCTCGGCGGTGAGCTTGTACACGCGCTTGCCCCGGCGTGCCCATGCCCGGTCTTCCACCTCTTCGAGCTCCTCGACGAGGTAACCGGCACGAAGCAGCCGACGCAGTGTCGGGTACAGCGAGCCGTACGAGAACGTCCGGAACATCCCGAGCGTCTCATGCAAACGTTTGCGCAGGACGTAACCGTGCATGGGGGTCTCGTGCAGCAGCCCCAAGATCGCGAGCTCGAGCACATCGCACCCCCTTCCGGGAACAAACCGCGACCGGTCGCGTTGGCCACCGTGACCGGCTCGGTCAACCTACCGGCCCACTATATCGCGCCGATACATCGAAGTGGTGTAGCTAACCCCGATCGAGCGCTTCGGAACCGGACGAAATTCACCGGACAGTTATCGAATTGTCGGCGTGTCCGACCGCGTACCCACCGTTCCGCCGAGAACGGGGCGTGGACCACACAGCAAGAGCCCGTACTCTGTTGGCGTGCGAAACCAGCGGCAGGTCGTGGACTACGCCTTACAGCGGCGCGCGCTGCTCAAGGGCGTCCACTCCGGACGGGTCGGCACATACGACGTCTGCGACGCGGGCCCGTACCTCCTGCGGGCCGCGAAATTCCACGGACGACCAGGTGAACAGGACTGCCCGGTCTGTCACCGGGAGGAACTGACCCTGGTGTCCTGGGTGTACGGCGAGGAGCTCAAGCACGTCGCCGGATCCGCCAAGACGCCGGACGAGCTGGTACGGATGGACGGGCACTTCGCCGAGTTCACCGTCTACGAGGTCGAGGTCTGCCGGAGCTGTCACTGGAACCACCTGGTGCGGTCCTACGTCCTCGGTACGGGAGATCCGGGCACCACCCGGCCACGGACCCGGTCGCAGAGGACAGCGGGTCAGTGACAGGTATCGAAAACGCAGTTGAGCACAGAGCGGCGTCCCCCGAAGCGCCGGTCTGGGAGGCCCATTCGTGAACGACGACCGCAATCGCTCCTGGCCAGGCCAGGAGCCTGATGCACCTCGCCGTGCCCAATGGCCGGGCGAAGACGACGAACCCGGCTGGCCGGGCGAGGAACCCCCGCGCCGCCCCCAGCGCCGGACCCCTCCGAGCGGCACCCACCGCTCGGCGCCGCCGAGATCCCCCGCTCCCCGTTCCGACCCGCGCGCCTCGGCCCCGCAATGGCCCGGCGGCGACGGCGGCGGCCCGGAGTGGCCGTCCGACGACGAGCCGCGCCGTCCCGCGGCCCCGCGCCGCCCCAACGGCATGCCCCCGCGCAGGCAGGGGCCCCCGCCGCCCGGCAATCGCCCGCCTCAGCGGTCCCAGCAGGGCACCGCCGGTCACCGCCCGCCGCCTCCGCCCGGCAACCGCCGTCCCACTCCCGACGACCAGGCGACCGCGATGGTCCGGCCGGTCGAGCCGGAGCCGTACGAGCGCGAGCCGGAGCTCATCACCCACCACGCGCACAACGGCACCGAAGACCCGTACGGCTACGACCCGTACGACGATCGCTATGACGATCGTCACGAAAGCGCCGCCCTCGGCGCCGAGGGCGAAGACGAGCTCGGCGAGGACGAAGAAGACGACAAGAAGAAGGTCCTGACACCGAAGCAGCGCAAGAGGCGCCGCTGGCGGATCATCCGCCGGGTCCTCTACGCGATGTTCGGCCTGTTCGTCGTCGTCCCCGCGATCGCGTTCGTCATCACCTACTTCCTGGTGGACGTCCCGTCGCAGGAAAGCGTCGCGAGCCAGCAGAGCCAGCCGATCACGCTGATGTACGCCGACGGCAGCCCGATGGGCAAGATCGCGCCCGCCAGCGGCGGCAGCCGGTATCTGCTGAAGCCCGGCGAGGTCCCCGAAGCGGTCAAGAAGGCCGTGTACGCGGCCGAGGACTCGTCGTTCGAGACCAACTCCGGTTTCGACGTCGGCGGCATCCTGCGCGCGGTCTACAACAACGTCACCGGCGGCCAGGGCGGCGGTTCGACGATCTCCCAGCAGTACATCAAGAAGGCCACGGCCAACGAGGCGCCGACGCTCACCCGTAAATGGACCGAGCTGGCGAAGTCCTTCAAGATGAACAACCAGATGTCCAAAGAGGAGATCATCACCGCGTACCTCAACACCATCTACTTCGGCCGCGGCGCGAACGGCATCGAAGCGGCCGCGCAGGCCTACTTCAAGAAGCCGGCCAAGGAGCTCAGCGCTTCGGAGGCGGCCCTGCTGGGCGGCCTGATCCAGGGGCCGAGCAAGTCCGAGAACGAGGCCTACGCGCAGAGGCGCTGGAACTTCGTGATGGACCAGATGGTGGCGAACAAGTGGCTCGACCCGGGTGAGCGCGCCGCCGCGCAGTTCCCGAAGCCGATCCCCAAGGCGCAGGCGAAGGCCGACGACGCCGGGACCCTGAGCCTGCACATCCGCAACCGGGTGATCGACGAACTCGAAGCCCGCGGCTACGACCAGGACCGGCTGCACCAGGGCGGCTTCAAGATCACCACGACGATCGACCCCAAGGCGCAGAAGATGGCCGAGGAGTCCGTCGCCGAGGGGATGAAGGGCCAGACGGACGAGAGCATCCTGAACGCGCTGGTCGCGGTCGATCCCAAGACCGGCGGCGTGGTCGCCTACTGGGGTGGCCCGGACTGGACGAAGAACGACAAGGGCCAGGACGTCCAGGCGCACGACTGGGCGAACGTCCCGCACAACCCCGGTTCGGCGTTCAAGGCCTTCGACCTCGCCGCGTTCCTCAAGATGGGCAAGGGCCTCGGCGAGACCTTCGACGGGTCCAACAACCGGAAGTTCGACACCGGAACCGGAGGCCAGCGCACGATCCGGAACGCGGGCGAGAGTTCCAACTGCGGCACCCAGTGCACGGTCGCCGAAGCGATGAAGGTCTCCGCGAACACCGTGTTCTACGACATGGTGATCAACAAGACCAAGGTCGACCCGGTGGCGAAGGCCGCGAAGGAAGCCGGTGTGCGGACGGAGAACGAGGGCGGCAAGTCGGTCCTCTACCCCGACCTCAACATCGCGCTCGGCGGTGGCCGCACGGTGACCACGGCGGAAGACATGGCGGCCGGATTCGCCACCTTCGCCGGCGAAGGTGTCCGGCAGAAGCAGCACTTCGTCGCCAAGCTGACCAACTCCGAGGACGAGGTCGAGTTCGACGAGACCGCCCCCAAGGGCTCTCCCGCCTTCAGTGACGACGCCGACAAGAGCAAGCAGATCGCCGGCAACGTCACGGACGCGCTCGAAGAGGTCGTCCCGTACTCGAAGCTGAAGTGCCCGAAGGGCAACGAGTGCGCGGGCAAGACCGGGACGCAGCAGTACGACTTCAACGAGGACAAAGACCCGGCGAACTACAAGGATCGCAACGCGCAGACCTGGATGGTGGGCTACACGCCGAGCATCTCGACGTCGGTGTGGGTCGGCGGCGACGGCAACAAGCCGCTGCACGACAAGAGCGGCAAGCCGATCTACGGCCGGACGATCGCCGGTCCGATCTGGGAAGACTTCATGTCCCGGTACATGACCGGCAAGCCGACGGAGAAGTTCGAAAGCGTCAAGCCGATCGGCAAGGACGCCAGGTCGGTGCCGACGACGACGGTTTCCAAGCCGCCGCCGGTGACGACGACCACACCCGAGACGCCGTCGACCACCGCGACGCCGACGACTCCCACCGAGCCGACGGAGCCGACGGAGACCGGTGGCTGGCCGACGAAACCGACCAAGCCCACCAGGCCGACCAGACCGGGACCAGGGACTTCGGATCCGTTGTTCCCGAACGGCGAAGATCCGTGACGACCGGACGAGGCAGCTGAAAAAGGTGTGCCGGGCCAACGCCCGGCACACCTTTTTCTTCGCGTCGGTGAACCTGAACCGATCCGACACGTCTTATACAGAGGAGACCTGCGACCGCAGGACCGCGCTCACCCACGGAAGGTTCGGAGGACGTCCCAGTGAACGACGATCCCCACGGCGGATGGCCAGGTCAGGACCCTGACCCCGCCCGTCGTCCGCAACGCCCGGCCGGACCGCCCCGCCGCCCCGCCGGAGGTCCGCCTCCGGGATACGGGCAGCGACAGGGTCCCGGCCCGCAGGGTTCAGGGCAGACGCCGTGGCAACGCCAGGGCCCGCCCCAGCAGCAGCCGCCACCGCGGCGTCCGCAGCGGCCGCCGGTCGCGCCGCAGCACGAGCCGGACCTCATCACGCATCACGAGCACAACGGCACCACTGACCGTGGCTACGCCGACCGCGGCTACGACGACCGGTACGACGATCAGTACGAGGACGAGCAGCACGGCCCGGAGACCGACGAAAACGGGAAGCCGATCCTCACCCCGGCCCAGCGCAAGAAGCGCCGGTGGAGACGGATCCGGCGAGTGCTGCTCGCGCTGTTCTGCCTCTTCTTCGTGATCCCGGCGATCGCGTTCGTGATCACCTACTTCGCCGTCGACGTCCCGTCGCCGCAGTCCATCGCGGCCACCCAGGGCCAGGCGGTGACCTACTACTACGCCGACAACACCGAGATGGGCAAGGACGTCCCCAAGGGCGGCAACCGGCAGATCCTGACGCCGGAGCAGATCCCGGACATCGTCAAGAAGGCCGTGATCGCCACCGAGGACGCCTCCTTCGAGACGAACTCCGGTTTCGACATCGGCGGCATCCTGCGCGCGGTCTACAACCAGGTGACCGCGGGCAAGGGCGGTGGTTCGACCATCTCCCAGCAGTACATCAAGGTCGCCAGCGGGGACGACGAATCGTCGCTCACCCGTAAATGGACCGAGCTCGCCAAATCCTTCAAGATGAACCAGACGTACGAGAAGAAGGACATCATCTCGGCGTACCTGAACATCATCTACTTCGGTCGCGGCGCGTACGGGATCGAATCGGCCGCGCAGTCGTTCTTCGGCAAGCCCGCCGGGGAGCTGAACGCGTCGGAGGCGGCACTGCTCGCGGGCCTCATCCAGCAGCCCGGCCGTTCGGAGAACCCGAAGGTCGCGAACGAACGCTGGACGGTCGCGCTGAACCGCATGGTGCAGAACGGTTTCCTGTCCGCCGCGGACCGCGCGAACCTGCAGTTCCCGACGCCGATCCCGCAGGCCGACAAGCAGCAGGCCGGGGTGGTGAACCCGTTCATCCGCGACAAGGTCAAGGAAGAACTGGCCGCGAACGGCATCACCGACGACGTCTATTACACGGGCGGCTACAAGGTTTACACGACCATCGACCCGAAGGCGCAGGCCGCGGCCGAGCAGGCGGTCGCCGACGGGATGAAGGGCCAGACCGACGAGAATCTGCTGAACGCGCTCGTCGCTGTCGACCCCAAGACCGGCGGAGTGAAGGCGTACTACGGCGGCCCGTCCATCGTGAAGGGGCCCAACGGCCAGGACCTCAAGGGCCGTGACTGGGCGAACACGCCACAGAACCCCGGCTCCTCGATGAAGCCGTTCGACCTCACCGCGTACATGCAGCTGGGCAAGGGCGGCATCAACTCGACGTTCGACGGGTCCAACAACCGGCAGTTCGGCAAGCAGACGATCCGGAACGCCGGTCCCGGCAGCTCGTGTTCGGCGCAGTGCACGGTGTCGGAGGCGATGCAGCGGTCGGCGAACACCGTGTTCTACGACATGGTCGTGAACCAGACCAAGCCGGGTCCGGTGGCACAGGCCGCCAAGGACGCCGGGGTCAAACCCGCCCCCGACGGTGTCTCCGAACTGTTCGCCGACAACAACATCGCGCTCGGCGGTGGCAAGACGGTCGTCAGCCCGGAGGACATGGCCGCCGCGTACGCGACTTTCGCGGGCGACGGCCAGCGGCGGAGCAAGCACTTCGTCGCCAAGGTGACCAACTCGCAGGACGAGGCGGCGTACTCGGCTCCAGAAGAGGCGAAGCCCGCGTTCTCCGACGACTCCGACAAGAGCAAGCAGATCGCTGGCAACGTCACCGAGTCGCTCAAGGGGGTCATCCCGTTCTCGAAGCTCAAGTGCCCCAACGGCCACGAGTGCGCGGGCAAGACCGGAACCCAGCAGCACACCTACCGGTCGGGCGAGCCCGCGTCGGCGAAGGACGCGAACTCGCAGACGTGGATGGTCGGCTACACGCCGTCGATCTCGGCCGCGGTGTGGGTCGGCGGTGACGGCGACAAGGCGCTGAAGGGCAAGAACGGCAAGTCGATCTTCGGTTCGACGATCGCCGGTCCGATCTGGGAGAAGTTCATTTCCCTGTACACGAAGGGAAAGCCGGGGGAGCGCTTCGACAAGGTCAAGATCATCGGCGGGGACGACAGCAACACCGTCCCGTCGACGCAGACCCCGCCGGACGACAACGACGACGGGAACGAGACGGGCACGCCGTCCACGGGACCGTCGACCGGCTCGTCGTCCTCGCGGAACGAAGAGGACCCGCCGTCGAGCTCGAAGAACCCGCCGTCGTCGAGTGAGAACAACGGCGAAGAAGGCGGTAACGGCCCCGGCCGGGGTGGCGGGGGCAGAGGCGACAACGGCTAGCTTCGACCCAAGTACATGAAGGCCCCCTTCACTGCGTCTAGCGCAAGGAAGGGGGCCTTCATGTACTTGCGGGGTCAGAGGGTGACGACGCGCCGTTCGGCACCCGAAAGGTGAGCGGCTTCGATGACCCGGAGCGCCTCGACGGCGGAGGCGGGATCGACCGGGAACTCGCCCTTGCCGAGGAGCGCGTCGCGCACCTGCGCGTAGAAGTCCTCGTAGCGGCCGACCTCGGTGGGCACGGTCTCGACGTCGTCGTTCACACCGAGCAGCCCGGCGTCCGACGGCGGTTCCACGGCCCAGCCGGGATCGCCGGGCCGCAGCCCGTCCTTGATCTGCGGCTCTTGGACATCCAGGCCGTACTTCGTGAAGGTCGCCTTGTCGCCGAGCACGCGGAACCGCGGGTTCCGGGTCCCCGCGAGCGCGGACGCCCACAGGTGCGAGCGCACGCCATTGGTGTGGCGGAGGGCGACGAACACGTCGTCGTCGACGGACACCCCGGCGCGGCGTTCGTCGACCTCCGCGTAGACCTCGGCGACCGGGCCGAACAGCTGGAGCGCCTGGTCGACGATGTGCGCGCCGAGGTCGTAGAGCAGCCCGCCCGCCTCGGCGGGGTCGCCCAGCTCGCGCCAGTTGTCGCGCGGCTTCGGCACCCAGCGGTCGTAGCGGGACTCGAAGCGGAAGACGTCGCCGAGGGCGCCCGCGTCGAGGACCTTCCGGACGGTGAGGAAATCCGAGTCGAACCGGCGGTTCTGGAACACCGTCAGGCCGACGCCCTTCGCCTTCGCGGCCTCGACGACCTTCGCAGCTTCGTCCGCCGTCGGCGCGAAGGGCTTGTCGACGACGACGGGCAGACCTGCCTCGATCGCCCGAAGCGCGAGCGGGACGTGCGTGCGGTTCGGCGTGCTGATGACGACCAGGTCCAGTTCACCCGCTTTGGCGAACAACGCGTCGGCGTCCGGCAGCACGTCCGCGGCCGGATAGTCGGCGCTGGCCTGCCCGACCCGGTCCGGGTTCGAGGTGACGATCGCGGCCGGGGTGAGCCCCGGCGTCGCGTCGACCAGCGGGGCGTGGAAGACGCGCCCGCCGGTGCCGTATCCGAAGATCCCCACTCGCAAGTCAGCCATGCGACCATTAAACAACAGTGTTGCGTAATCAGCCAGTCATGGCAGGATGCGCGCTATGCCGGAGACCGGGGTCAATCTGCGCGGGCTGCGCCAGCACAACCGGGCGCTGCTGCTCACGCACATCCTGCGCGCGGGCGGACTCAGCCGCGTCGAGCTCGCCGAACGCACCCGGCTCACGCAGCAGGCCGTCTCGAAGATCGTCCCCGAGCTGCTCGAAGCCGGCCTGCTGGACGAAGAACGCCAGCCCGCGTCCGGCGTCGGCAAGCCGCGCACGCTGCTGCGGGTGCGCGCGGACGCCAGGCACGCGCTCGGCGCGCAACTCGACCGGGACTCCTTCCGGGTGGTCAGGACCGACCTGACCGGGAAGATCGTCGCGTCCCGAGGTGGTCCGCTGACCCCGGGATTCACTCCCGACCAGGCTGTTTCCGCCCTCGGCGACGCGACCGAGGCACTGCTCGACGGTGTCGACCGGGAACTCGTCCTCGGCCTCGGCATCGGCTCCGTCGGACCGCTCGACCACCGCGAGGGCGTGGTCCGGGACGCCACGAACATGCCCGGCTGGCACCACGTCCCCCTGCGCGACCTGCTCGCGAAACGCACCGGGCTGCCCGTACGGCTCGACAAGAACACCAACGCCGCGGCCTTCGCCCAGCACTGGCCGGAGGGCGATCAGGCCGCGACCGCCGTCGTGCTCGTCGGCACCGGCATCGGCGTCGGCCTGCTGATCGACGGCAGGCTGTACCGCGGGCCGCGGACCAACGCGGGCGAGTTCGGGCATACGACGCTCGCGTTCGACGGACCGCGCTGCGCGTGCGGGCGCCGCGGCTGCGTCGAGGTGCTGCACAACTCGGCGGCGACCACGGAGGAGGCGGCCGGCCTGCTGGGAATCGGGCTCGCCGACCTCGTCCAGGTCCTCGACCTCGAGCGTGTCGTGCTGACCGGGCGGTCGGTCCGCGCCGAGCCGGAGGTGTACCGCGACACGGTCTCCGCGCGGCTGGCCGAACTGCTGCCTTTGCCGCACTGGCAACGAATCCAGGTCGACCTCGACGAGATGGGCGACGACGTCGTCGCGTTCGGCGCGGCGGCCGAGGTGCTCGCCGGGTTCTACGACAGTGGCGATATCACCGGGTGGGCAGCGCCTAGGCGCTAACATCCGCCACGTGTCCGACCAGACGACCCAGCCCGAGGCTCCGCTCTCCCTCACCCCCGGCGAGCGGGTCATCCCGAGCTGGAACGAACCGCTCGTGGCCGCGGCCTCCCGGCCGATCGGCGGACCGCTCGGCGAACACGCCGCCGTGGGACGGCACTGGTTCTGGTCACCGCAGCGGGTCGGACTGCTGCTGGCCTGCCTCGCGCTGCTGCTTTCGTGGTTCGGCAAGGCGTCCTGCATCCAGGAGTACACCGACGATTCCGGGACCCACCAGCTCGACTGGCGGGCGGGCCGCCCATTCGTCGCGATGTGTTACTCGGACATCATCCCGCTCTACAGCTCCGAGCGGCTGAACAATCCGGACACCTTCCCGTACGTGACTTCGTGGACCGAGGACGCGGGCACGGCGAAGGAGACGACGCGGTACATGGAGTACCCGGTCGCGACAGGGCTGTTCCAGTGGATCAACGCGAAACTCGCCGAAGCGTGGCTCTCGGTCGCGGAATCGGGCTGGTTGCCCGGCGCGCTCCCGGTCGCCGTCTACTTCAACATCTCGGCGCTCTGGCTCGCCCTGGCCTGGCTCGTCACGGTGTGGGCGACCGGCCGATCGCTGAAACGCCGTCCGTGGGACGCGGTGCTGGTGGCGATCGCGCCGCTGGCGCTGGTCCACGTCTTCACCAACTTCGACGCCATCGCGACCGCGTTCACCGCGACCGCGCTGCTCGCCTGGGCCCGGCGACGACCCGAGGTCGCGGGATTCCTGCTCGGCCTCGGCGCGGCGGCGAAACTGTATCCGCTGCTCCTGCTCATCCCGCTGTTCTTCCTGTGCCTGCGCGCGGGCAAGCTCAAGCAGTGGGCGCTGACAGCCGGGCTCGCCGCGACGACGTTCGTGGTGGTCAACGTCCCGTTCGCGCTCGCCGCGCCGACCGGCTGGTGGGAGTTCTTCCGGCTCAACACGGTGCGCCCGATGGATCCGGACTCGCTCTACAACGTGATCTCCCATCTGTCCGGCTGGGCCGGTTTCGACGGGAAACTCACCGCGGGCCAGACACCGGTCGTGCTCAACGCCGTCGTCGTGGTGCTGTTCCTCGCCGCCTGCGCCGGCATCGGGTACGTCACGCTGAAGGCGCCGCGCCGCCCGCGGCTGGGCCAGCTGGCCTTCCTCGTGGTGGCCGCGTTCCTGCTGACCAACAAGGTGTGGAGCCCGCAGTATTCGCTGTGGCTGGTGCCGCTGGCGGTGCTCGCGATCCCGCGCTGGCGGCTGCTGCTCGGCTGGATGATCATCGACGCGCTGGTCTGGGCGCCGCGGATGATGTACTACCTCGGCGTCGACCACAAGGGCCTGCCCGAGGACTGGTTCCTCGGCACCGTCGTCGTCCGCGACCTGGCGGTGCTGGGCCTGTGCGCGCTGGTGATCCGCGACATCTACCAGCCGCGCACAGACCCCGTCCGCCTCGCCGGTGACGACGATCCGGTGGGTGGATTCCTCGACGGCGCCCCGGACGCGCGCACTGTCAACCGCGCTTCAGCACGTCGGGCCCAGGACGCTCCAGCTTGATGTGCTTGCCGAAGTCCTCGGAACCGAAGTCTTCGATCCGGACGACGACCGTTTCGGGCGAGGTTTCGACGAGACGACAGGTGAACCAGTCCTCGCCGTACTTGACCGACCAGCGGTCGGCGAGGATCGCGAGTCCTTCGGCCTCCAGCAACGCGACGGAATCGTCGAAGGCGGCGGGCCCGCCGAGCGGGTAGCCGAAAACGGTCAGGGCCTGCCAACGGGTTTCGGCGGCGGGGGCGACGTAGCCGACGTGCTCGCCGTCCTCCGCCCGGTACACGGTCCGGTTCTTCATGCGGATCAGGTTCGACCCTCCCGCCGCGTGAGGGTCAAGCCGATTCAGCGGACGGTGTAGCCACCCGTGCTCGTCTCGAAGAACGGCACCGGCCCGGTGCACGGCAGGACGTCGTGCTCGATGCCGCCGTAAGCCCAGCTCCAGCCGATCCGGTCGTGACCGCGCGGCTCGTCCTGGACCGAGAAGCCGACCCGGCGGCCGACGACGTTCACCGGGAGGCCGGGGATGTCGGCACGTTCGATCACGCCGGTCAGGATGGCGAGGCTTCCGGCCCGCGAGACGCAGTCGACCTTGCCGTCGAAGTCGGCGACGAGCTTGCCGTCCTTGGTCACGTGATTCACGTGGAACCGGCCCGAGGACTTGCCGGGTTCGCCGAACGCGGCGAAGTCGAACCGGACCGGGTCGTTGTCGTAGCCGGGGAACGTCAGCGGTCCGCCCGCCGACCCCAAGACGACCGAACCCCGCTCCGGCGCCGCGCTCGCCTGCGTCGCCCCCAGCGTTCCCGCCACGGCGGCCAACACGGCGACAGCGGCGATCTTGCGTTTGATGTTCATGAGCCGAGCCTCTCGCGATCCGCGCGTCCGGCCCTCCCGCCGGCGGGGGAACGGCCTCCCGCGCGGGTAGCACGGCCGGTCCGTGAAGGCCTCCTTGAGGACCCAGAGTCCCTCAAGGAGACCTTGTATTTGTTGACCTACGCCTGACCTGCGCGGGAGGCGTCCGCGTGCGCTGGGTCGACGGTGAAGGAATTGGGACGTTGAACGTCCCAATTCCTTCATTGTCGCCAGGGCGTCCGGTCTCGGATTTTGATCAACGGAAGATCCGGGACACTCAACGTCCCCCATCCTCCGTTGATCAAGGTCGTACCGGTCACGTCCGGTGCTAGACGAGGCGACGGGGGAGGATTCCGGACGTTGAACGTCCGGAATCCTCCCC
>NZ_JBHXJK010000092.1:0-35052 GCF_042723255.1 Amycolatopsis thailandensis | reverse complement strand
CATGTCACCCGAACGCAAAGTCCGTGAAGGCCTCCTTGAGGGACCCAGGGTCCCTCAAGGAGGCCTTCACGGACATCACCTCCAGCAAGACACCTTTGCCTTACCCCTCAATAGAACCCGAAACACCACTCACGACCCGTTCGCAAAGCCACACAAAGTGCCCAAAACGGGCGCTCCAACTGAAATAAGTGTCTCATGTGGACGATCGAGGTCGCGATCTGCTCTCGCGAGCCAGTTCAGGCGGGCCGCGAAAGCCTTGCCCGGCAGGAGACTCGATCGCGCCACATTTGCCTTGCCCCTCAAAATAACTCACTGGATGTACTCGAAGACCACCAGCGCATTGACCCAGGCGGCGTTCCCGGGCGGGGCCACCTCACTCATGGCGATCGAGTCCACCCGGAGCTTGCCTTTATTCTTCTTCAAGGTCTCGTTGATCTCGGAGGCGATCTCCGCTGAAGAACGTGCGCGGTACGCCTCAATGATCTGCTGCGGCATGGAGGCTTCTCCTTCGTCGGTGTTGAATCTTCTATATAACGCGGAGAAGGCATCGCGCTCAACCGAACAGGTGCGAGCTCGCACGCCGGACAGGGAGCCCGCTGCCGGCGCCTGGGCCGTGCCCACCCCCATGAGAACGGTCAAACGAACCCGACCTGACCGCCGCAACCGTCGGCAGGCCCGGTCGCGGCCGCCGTGTGACTTCCGAAAGGAAGCCTTCGACGACAAGGCTCATCAGTTCGCCGAAGGTCATGTCAGGGCGGTGTCAGTGCCGTGTCAGATGCTCCGGCCACCATGCGTCGGTATGAATGACACGCAGAAGCCCACAGCCGCAGGAGAATCCCCTCCCCCGTACGGGATGGCAAGGCGCCTGCTGGCCGACCGGCACTCGCTACCGTTGTCCATCGCTCTGCACCTGGTCCCCGGCGCCCTGATCGTCGCGGCCTATCTGCTGATCACCGAGCCGTTCGTCCTGGCCAACGGTTATCCGGTGTTCCTGGGTTGGGCGATCGCGCTGTGCCTGGTTCTCGGACCGCTCATGGCGGGCCTGTACTGGCTGGGGTACAAGAACAACGGCCGATTCTCCTTGCGCGGCGTGCTGCACTACACCGGCAAGCCGCTGTCCCGGGGCAAGGTCGCCGCCCTGGCAATCCCCCTGTTCTTGTGGATGATGGTGCTTTCGATCGCGCTCATCCCCCTGGACAACTTCCTCTTCGACCACTTCTTCACCTGGCTCCCGTTCGCCGACGCGGGCGGCAGCGCCACTACCTACCTCGCGGGCAACGACCGCTCGGTCATCCTCGGCACACTGGCGATATGCCTGCCGTTGACCGGAATCTCGCTACCGCTCATCGAGGAGTTCTACTTCCGCGGGTTCCTCATGCCCCGCATCGCCCACCTCGGCACGGGTGCGCCGATACTCTCCACGGTCTTGTTCTCGCTGTACCACTTCTGGGCCCCGTGGACGTTCGTGTCGAAGCTGATCTTTTTCTTCCCCGGCCCCTGGTTCGTATGGAAAAAGAAGGACATCCGTCTCTCGATCGGCATGCACGTCGGCTCGACCGCGATCTCGACGGCAGGCGGTATTCTCGCGCTGGCGCTGAACCTCGTGTGATTCCCGTACGTCCCGGCGTGACGCCGACCGGATGAGGGACGGGCGGCGCCACGCGCGGGTCAGCTACTGCCGGGTCATGACGCTGGTGTAACCGCCTCCGCCGGGATAGACCCACTCGCCGGTCATGACCGTGCCGCCGTCGGTGAAGGTGCCGCGGAAGTAGGCGGGGCTGCCTGCGGCGCCTGCCCAGATGGTGAGGGTGTCGCCGTCGAGTTCGTAGACATAGTCGAAGGTGTTGCCCTGCGAGTCGTAGAACCGGGACGCGACCTCCTCGCTGACCGGCTCGCCGAAGGGGTGCAGGTGTCCGATCACCTCGAACCCCGTCACGGCCTGGCCGTACTGTTCCAGGTCCACGTGCTGGATCAGGAAGAATCCGCCGAGCGCCGGCTCGTAGCGGACGGTGCCGGTGGCACCGCCCGAAACGGTCCAGGTGCCGACGAGCCGGTCGAGGGCGCGGAGGCATTCGCTGGGCTTGGCCGGGGTGTCCTGCCCGTGCTCCTCGGCGCTGGTGTTCTCGGTCACGGTGTGCTCCGTATCTGTCGGTGCGACCGCGGTTCAGGTCGCGCTCGCCGGTACCTCGGAGCAGGCGGGCGGTTCTCGACACGTCTCGCCCGAGAAGTTCGAGGAAGGATTTCTCGGCGGCATGTCGAAGCGGGTTGCCCGGCTCCGAGGTACCGGCGACGCCGCCCCATCGGGGCGACACCGAACCGATACGGAGCACATCGTGAACACGCCCACCCACACCGGGCAGGTCAACCGCCCGCGCACCCGGACCTTGCTAGCGGCCGCGGCCCTTGCCGGGCCCTTCTTCTACGTCTCGTCCGCGACGCAGGCGCTGACGCGGCCCGGGTTCGACATCGGCGTCCACCCGCTCAGCCAGCTCTCCACCGGCACACCGGGTTGGATCCAGCAGGTTACGTTCGTGCTGGCAGGTCTGGGCGTGATCGCCCTCGCCGTCGCGCATCGCCGGCTCGTCACCCAGGGAGTCGGCCGGCGCCTGGTGCCGATCTTCCTGACGGTCTTCGGCGCGGGATTCGTCGTCGCGGGCCTGTTCACGATGGACCCGCAGAACAGCTTCCCCGAGGGCGCCCCCTCCGGCGTCGTGGAGATGTCGTGGCACTCGATCGTGCACACCGCCGCCGCGGCCCTGTCGTTCGTCGCACTCGCCGGGGCATGCGTCACCCTGCTGGTGCGTCACGTCCGCGCTCGTGACGTCCGGCCCGCGGTCGGCAACGGACTGGTCGCGCTCGTACTGCTGCTGCCGACCTCTCCCACCGAGTCGAGCATCCAGATCGCGATCACCGGGCTGATCGCCTATACCTGGGTCACGGTTCACGCCCTCGTCCTGCGCCGATCGGCGTGACCACCACTAGCGTGCAAACACGACAGTGCCGTTGAGGAGCCACGATCATGAAGTACCTGCTGTTGAGCTACACGCCCGCCGAGGCATGGGATGCGGCCACCGCCGACGCGCCCAGCCAGGAGGCGCTGGACGCGTTCGCCGCGTATCAGAAGTTCGAAGCCGAGCTGCGCGAGACCGGTGAGTTCGTCCTCAGCGAGGGACTCGGTCACCCGGCGGTATCCGTCACCGTCCGCAAGACCGACGCCGGTGTCACCGCGACCGATGGCCCGTTCGCGGAGTTGAAAGAGGTGCTCGCGAGCTTCGCCATCATCGACGTCGCCAGTCTCGAACGCGCCCGCGACATCACCGCCCGCATCGTCGAGGTGCTCGGCGAGCCCTTCGAAATCCGGCCGATCATGGGCGACGACTTCGCGTGATGTCCGGACCGGCACAGGCCCCGCCCCGGCGCGTCGAGCACGTACTGCGCGAGCAGACGCCGCACGTGCTCGGGGCGCTTGTGCGGCGGTTCGGCCGGTTCGAGCTCGCCGAGGACGCCGTGCAGGAGGCCCTCCTCGTCGCCGTCCAGCGCTGGCCCGGCGAGGGGATCCCGGACGAGCCGCGCAGCTGGCTGATCCGCGTCGGCTACCGGAAGATGATCGACCTGATCCGCTCCGAACGGGCATCCCGTCGCCGGGAGGAAGACGCCGCCTACGCCGATCCCGTGCTCGTCGACCCCACCCAGCCCGCCCCGGTCGTCATCGGCCATGACGACAGCCTGCAGGTGCTGTTGCTGTGCTGCCACCCTTCCCTCAGCGAGGTCTCCCAGGTCGCCCTGACCTTGCGCGCGGTCGGTGGTCTCAGCACCGAGGAGATCGCGCACGCCTACGGCGCGGCCGAGACCACGATGGGCACCCGGATCAGCCGCGCCAAGCAGACCCTGAAGAAATCCGGCGCCCGCTTCCACATCCGCGACGACGACCTCGCCGGCCGCGTCGCGGTCGCGATGCGGGTTCTGTACCTGATCTTCAACGAGGGCTACACCGCCACCGCCGGCGACCGCCTCACCCGCATCGACCTCACCGCCGAAGCCATCCGGCTCACCCGGATGCTCCACACCCTTCTCCCCGACGAGGCCGAGGTCGCGGGGCTCCTCGCGCTCATGCTGCTCACCGATGCACGCCGCGACGCCCGCACCGACCCGCACGACCGGCTCATCGTCCTGCCCGAGCAGGACCGTTCTCGCTGGGATCAGGGCATGATCGCCGAGGGGCGGCGGCTCATCGACGATGCCTGGCGACAAGAGCGCGTCGGCCCCTATCAGCTCCAGGCTGCGATCGCGTCCACGCACGCGCAAGCGGCATCCGCGCAGACCACCGACTGGCCGCAGATCGCCGCCCTCTACCTCTGGCTCGAGCGCCTTCAGCCCACCGCTCCCGTACGCCTGGCCCGCGTCGTCGCCGTCACCGAAGCCTTCGGCCCCCGCCGAGGGCTCGCCCTCCTCGACCAACTCGACCGCGAGCACGATCTCACCGACGACCCTCTCGTCACCCAGCGCACCCACGCTGTCCGCGCCCACCTCCACGACCGCCTCGGCGACCACGATCGAGCCGCGGCCGAATACCGCACCGCCGCCGAACTCACCGCCAACGACGCCGAACGCCGCTACCTCCTCGAACAGATCGGGCGTCAGGGCGAAACCGCCACGTGAGTCCTGGGGAGCCGACGCCTTCTGGACGGTCTCCAGCACCTCAGTGCCGGTCGCAGTCCGACGTCGGCGGCTCGGTCACCTGCGCGGCTATCAAACCTGCTGCGTCAGTGTCGAACACCTTCACGCGGGTGGGCCGCGCAGTATCGGTCGGCTGTCTGATCCGACCAGCGCCTAAGCAGGACGTAGTCCGCCGGAGATACGGCAGAGTGAGGTCATGCGGAGAGCGTGGGTAGGGATCTCGGCCGCCGCAGCGTGCGCGGCGATGGCGGCCATTCTGCTGCTCGCGGGAAACCTGGAGATGCTGTCCTGGATAGCCGGTGCCGGCTCCTTCATCATCGCGGTCCCGACCCTCGTCCTGGCCCTGACCAACCACTCCGGCGCCAGCGGCGATTCGACAATCCACCCGAGCCGGGGAACTGAGGCGGCCGATTCAGGACAAGCGCACCTCCCCGACACCGGCACGGTGGCGAGGAACCCGGGAACGGTGATGGTGGAGCTGACCACGCGCCGCATCAGAACCGCGAACCGGCTGTCCCACGCGGCCGAGGGTGCGGGCCAGGGCTTCGCCGCGATCATCGTCCCGGTCGTCGTGATCGGCTTGTTCGACAGTGCCACTCGGGCCGCGGTCCACAGGTCCCCGATGACCTTTTTTCTGCTGGCTGCGGGCGCGGCCGCGTTGGTGGCCTTCCTGGCTTGGCTGGCCGCTCCGGGTGGCAAGGATCTGCTCATCGTCAACGACGAGGGCCTGACCATCATCGACAAACGCCGTATCCGCTACGGCGACACGTCGTTCACGATTCCCTGGCCGCTGTTGGAACGCGTCCGGCTCGTGTCCTCCACCCAGGCCGCCTTCTACATCCTGATCGTGCAGTTCAGGAACGCGGAATCCGAGTTCGAAGCGTCGCAGGTCAGTACTTTGGAGAAGCGGGGAGACTCCACCTCGGACGGCCACATCATGGCCCGGCTATACGTGGCCTCGGCGGGTACGGAACTGCTGGGGCGGGTGCGCAGGGCGCTGGCCGAATTCGGAGGGCATCGCTACGCCGAGTAGTTCAAAGCGGCTGAGCGTGGACGGCGTCCCGTGGCTGGTGATCGGTACCCCCGTCATGATCACCACACTGGACGGAACCCGCACCCCGTTGGGAATCGAGGTCTACTCCGCCCACCTTTCCCAGGCGCGCAGAGAGGTGTCGCCGCTGGGAATCGATCAGATCGTCTGCACCGCGCTCGGCGTCCATGTGCAAGGGGGCGGTGCGCGCACAGCGAAAGTGCGGCTCGGATTCACCATCGGGACCACCGAAGCGGACGCGTCGCGGACGTGCCCCTTGATCGAGTGAACCGACCGAGCTTTCGCCGCGCGGACGGTGAGGAAGAGCGGGCCACGGGTACGGTCGCCGAGTCAGCGGGCGAGCAGCCGGGCGGCGAGCCCGCCTCGGTCCCAGGTGACGATGTCCGGCACTGCCCTTACGCACGACGCCGACACGGGAGTTCCGCAGGTCGGTGTCCTCGACGTCGAGCGCGAGGGGTTCGGGCACGCGGAGCATGGTACGGCCGACCTTACCTGCTCCGGTTTGCACCGCCACAAGCCCGGAACCCCGTTGGACCACACCGAATAGCTCTATCAGCGGTCGAGCGGGATGACCGGCATTCTCTCGCACTCATCCGGGACTCCTCGATCCCGCGGAGTGTGTCCTTGCCGGTTGCAGTCCGCCGTCGAGCGGCTTTCCGGGGTCGTCCACAGCCGACGCATCCGGCGTGCCCCGCGCGTCTACCAGCGGCGACTCGCGCCCACGACGAGACATCGACTCCGTCCGCCGGCAGTTCCTCCGGCGGCTTCGCCACACCTTGGAATATTCACGGTTCCCCTCACACGTACACACTGAGCACTCGAAGCAACTACTCTGCATGGGTAGATGCACGTGCATAAGCACTCCCGCTCTCCCGCTCTCAGTCCCTGCTCGCAACAACAGCGTCACCGAGACTCGTTCGAGTTACTCCACACCATGAAAACGGGGGTCCAATCACAACTAAACGCAACCTTCTAAAAGCTACTTTCACTCGATCGAGTTATGAATCATCTTCATGTCTGAAAATTGCATTCAGTACGAGCGCCGCATATCTTTGCGCATTGCGCAAAAATCCTCCATGAATGAGCTCGCTCCCGCGTGCATCAAAAGATCAGGGGGTGCCATCATGTCGCCAGAGGCAGCCGATCTGATTCTGGTGCCGATTCGCTTCCTCCCGATATAGAACGGCGCGACCCCCTCCGACAAGGGAGTCGCGCCTATGTTGCCAGCCCAACAGCTAGTGAACGAAGGAATTGACAACATGCCGATGTTAGAGGCTGTCCCGCCGTCTAAGCCAGACGAAAGGGATAGCGACCCGGCTCGGCCGCTGAAGACCACCCGACCGGGCCCGGATCCGACGCGGGTCACGATCATCATCACCGATGACGTTCCGAAGTTTTGTCGACAGTCGCCCATCCTTGCGGCCGCGGTGCCACGACGGGCGCGGGGCGCGCATCGTCGACCGGTGCCCTCGGTGATCGAGCTGATCGGTGACATCGTGGACAGTTCGGCCAGAACATTGCGGGCGTTACTACTGGCCAGCGTGCTACTCACGCTCGTGCTCGCCGGAGTCGTCTTGAGCGCGCGCAGTGTGCTCGCCGGCATCGGCGCGGTGCCCACCACGATCGTCAGCGTCTTACTGGCTGTTGTCCTGGGCCGCCGACGCGACGTCCGAACCTCGGAAACGGACCGAAAGAACTGACCCGGCGACGGCTTGGGCCGGTTCCGCATCCGCATGCCGCCGCGGAACCGGCCCTGCTTCAGTTCAGCACGACCTCGTCGGCTGTTTACCGTTGCGCGCACGTCGATGTTTTACGCCTCCGCGCATGCTCCCGGCAGCGCCACACCGGGAAGTTGTACTTCCGGCGCGGCCACGCAACAGACGGAGCCCGCCAGTCATCAGCCGGGCCGGCGAATCGCGGGCCGCCGGCTCGGGCCAGAACCACTACGCACCCGCCCAGTGTTCGACAAAAATCTGGTTAGCGCCCACAAATATTTGGATAACCGCGCTCGTGCGTCAGCACGAGTATCTGCTCGATACACGAGCCCCATTCGGGTGAATATGCTGTCATGCACCCGCCGATCACCTTCCGCACCCTTGCGCTTGGAATATTCAAGTCCGACGCTGGAACTGGAATAGTCCAACATTTCAGAAGCACTTGACGAGGGGGCAGTGATGAGGTTTTACGAACCTTTCGACGTCAACGGGGCCTTCGCTGATCTGGGATGGCAGCGCCCACGTCTTTGCGGACCCAACTCCGGCTCCTGCGTCGAGGTCAATCTAGGGAGCCGGGGCCTGGTGGGCGTCCGCGACAGCAAGAACCCCGGCTCCCCGGTCCTGGTCTTCGACGACGAGGAGTGGGAACGCTTCCTCGAAGCAGCCAACGCGGGGCAGTTCAGGCGCGACCACAGGGAGTAACGCGCAGGAGGTTCTCACGTGGTTTCACCGGCCCCAAACGGCTGATGACCTCAATTGACGTGCCACTTTCTGGCGAAAGAAGCCACATCGTGTCCTACAATTGGGGAGTACTTCACCGCCGATTGGACGACGCAATCTCGTGGCTCGTTTCACTCCACCGCCTTCAGTCGCGACCCAACAGCGTGAACTCGGTCGCATGATCGCCGCCGAGAGGCGTGCGCGGGGACTGACCCAGCAGGATCTCGGGAACGCTATCGGCTACTCACAACCGAACGTCAGCAAGATCGAACGCGCCGCCCTGCAGATCCGGCCGGCAGAACTGAAAAAGATCATCGCCACACTCGGGATCGCCTCAGAAGACGCCGAGAAAATGCGGGCGCTCAACGAAGCTGCCGAGGCGAGGCGGGTACGAGCGGAGTTTCGGCTTGCCGCCACGCCCGGCTGGTTCCGCGACATCCTCACCGCGGAAGGGGAGGCGAAGGCGATCTACAGCTGGACCGGTGAACGGATCTCGGGGCTCCTGCAATGCGAAAGCTATATGCTCGACCAGTTTCTGGCGAGCGGTCGCGCCGACGTCGACGACGCTGTCCACGAACGGCAGATCCGCACGAAACTGTTCGAACAGCACCCCGACCGCGACTACCACTTCATCATCAGCGAGAGCGCGGTCGATCGGCTCCGCAGAGCACGCAAGATCGGCGGGGCGGCGGTAGCACTCGAGCAACTCCGCCACATGATCGACCTGGCCGAACGGCACCCATCGGTCACCATTCAGATCGTCCCGTTCGACGACGGGCCACTGTATGCCGAACTCGACTTCCATGTGCTCCAGTTCAACGATGGCGACCAGGACTTTGCCTACAACGAATCGATCAATGGCATCACCACTCATGACAAGAAGGAAGTCCCTCACCACCTCGACGCCTGGCAGTCCATGCGCAACAGCGCCCTCACTCCCAAGGAGTCGATCGCGCTACTCCGGCAGGCCGCGGCCTCGTGCGCACGCCCACCGCACTCCACCTGATCCGAACAGCTACCTTACGCATCTTCGACACCACGACTCGGAAGGAGACACGCCCCGTGTCCGAGCCCAATGATGAACAGTTCCCCCCGCCAGGTGTCGATCTCACACACCCGAGCCCGGCACGAATCTACGACTACGCCCTCGGCGGCACCAGCAACTGGGAAATCGATCGGCAGTTCGCCGACAAGCTGATCGCCGACTATCCCTTGGTCAAGTCCATCGCCCTCGCCAACCGCATGTTCCTGCACCGTGCCGTACGACACCTCGTCAAAGCCGGCATACGCCAATTCATCGACATCGGGTCCGGCCTGCCCACCATGGGCCACACCCATGAAGTAGCCGATCGCCTTGCCCCCGGGCAAGCTCGGGTCGTCTACGTCGACTACGAGCCCATCGCCGTCGCCCACTCCCGCAGCATCCTGCGCGAACACGGCGACGAAAACCGGCACACTGCCATCCACGCCGACATGCGCGACACAGACCGGCTTTGGGACGCCATCGCCGATACCGGCATCCTCGACCTCACCCAACCCGTCGCGCTGCTACTCATCGCCGTCCTGCATTTTCAGCAACCCCCAGCGCACCCCGACACCGACAGCGATGACATCGGCGCAACCGTCGTCGCCCGCTACCGTGAACTCCTCCCCCCGAATTCCTACCTGGCCATCTCTCACGCCACCAACGACAACGTCCCCGCCGCCCAAGCCAAGCTGCTCGCCGACCTCAAAGCCCTCTACGACAACCTCAGCAGCCCCGCTATCTGGCGTACCCACCAAGAAGTCACCGACCTCTTTGGCAACTTCACCCTCCACCCACCCGGCGTCACCTGGACCCCCCTCTGGCACCCCGAAGAAGCCAGCAGTCACGACATCAGCATCAAGTTCAACGATCCCAGTGAATCCGTCATCCTCGCCGGCGTCGCGCAAAAGAAAACCTGACGACCCCGGCATAGCGTCCCTTAGGCGGGTCGGCGTTTCGAGTGGGACGTTTCGTGGGCTCCACGGACTGATTGGGCTCACCGGAAACGTGTTCGAGGTCTGCCGTGCGGACCAATCGTGGCGACACCGAGGGAACGCCCAAACCCGCCGATGGCGCGGCCAGGATTTCTTTACGCTGTAACGATCTTTGGCATTCGCCGACCCCAGTCCACTGGATCGCCTGCTGTCGTGCGGCATCATCTGCCGTGTCGAGGTCGAATATCCATCGACAGCAATCCGGCAAGCAAGCCTTGTTCCGAACCTACGGCTGCGTGGCTGGTAGTCAACGCTCCCGGACACCCCGACCTTGGTATGGACGTCAGCAGCCGTGGCGGCATGCCCGACAGCCGTAGAATCTCAGCCCTTGCGCTCCACCAGAAACACCGGCGATCGCACCCTTGTGCCACCAACGCAGGCTCTTCCACGTCTTGGTGTGGGTCTTGGGCTGCCGCCATGCCTTGATCCGCCCGAATTTCGCCGGACGGGCACCGACGTTGGCCTTTCAGGTGGCCTTCCAACCGCCGCCTTGCTGCGCGCGAATGGCGAGAGCACCTGCCTGCAGGACACCGCGCGCTCCTCTGCCGACCGCCGGAACCAGGCAAGCTCCGGTGGCTGGCACCCTGGCGCCTGTGCCGCGGTTGTTCCAGACCCAGGTCGCGGCTTGTGTGGTCTTCTGGCCGACCCAGCTCACGGCGTTCGTGAACCAGTTACACCTGTCGCGAGATCCAGCCTGTTGATCGGATCGGCCAGGACGTATTCGTAGTCGTTGGCTGATCTTCCTTCGACAGCAGAAGGGTCGCAGTCCGCACTGCCAGACACAGCGGCCGACCACCGACCGCTTGTGCGGTCAGCGCGCTCTGGATCGGCTTTCGCATCGCACCACCAGCTCAGGAGCACACTCCACGATGCAACGACGGCCAGCGCCGAACCGGTCCGCAGTCGATCACCGGACGGGCGTCAAAATCGCCCCTGGACCCCAAACACGAAGAAAGCCCAGGCCACCTGGCCCGGACTTGCGCTCCCCTGCTTGGACTCGAACCAAGAACCCTCCGGTTAACTGATTCCAGTCGGCACCCGGTCTCCGTCGACGCCGGGTTGTTCGAAGCCAAGCGGACCACGAGTACATCCGACGTCCCGAACAGATCGACCTCGCCAAACCTCGAAGCAGAAAATACTGCTACCTCAAACAACCAGGTCAATTAGTGTCGTCCCGCGCAGGCGGGGTTGGTCCGTTGTGGGGTCGGAACCAGGTTTCCTGCAGCGGTCGTCCCAGCGCGAGCAGGATTGATCCCGACGACGCCACAGTCGGACTAACGACTTCATCGTCGGCAGCCGCACTTCGCTGAAGCGCGACCTTCTCGACGAAATCGGCGTCGATTGCCTGGCACTCCGCCGGATGTGGCGCGCGCCTGTCACATCGAGACGACGTCCGCGCGGCGTGCTACCGGACCCACGCGACAGAGTGAGGACCGGTTCCTTCCGGTCCTCACTCTATCTTCAGCTTCGGTTTAGGCGTATCCCCGCACTTTCTCCTTGCGTGGCCGGAAAAGTAAACCCACGACGCCTGGGTTCCCGGGAAGCGACCATTGGCCACCGGGCCATTCGACTGCCGCTGGACGCCAGCCGAGCAAGGTCTTCCTGGAGACCAGCGCAAGCTGCCCGTCGACCAGCGCTCGTGTGAACGACGCGAACTCCCTGACGTCGTCCGGCGAAGCCTCGTCCAATTCGAATGGGTCGAAGTCGTCGAGGAACAGTTCCCCGGTGCGTCCGGCCATGCGCAGTTGCAGGCGCGGTGCACCCGAGACGGTCGGCTCGAGTCGGACTGTTGTCTCGGCATCGCCATGGTCGATGGTAAGGGAGACCGTCCCGCTCTCGATCAGCTCCCGGTAAGCGGTTCTGAGCGCTCCCACGAACGGGTCGGCTGTTGGCTGCGAGTAGTTCATCGTCCTCCCTTGACCATGTGGTAGTGGAAGTGGACGTTGATCTTCTTGCCACGCCATCGCACATAGCGTCCACGGAATCCCAAGAAGGTACGCTTCGATCCCACTCGCAGTGCCAGGCTGTTATGCCCCTTTTGCGCGTTGCCCTTCCATGTCCAGCCGAGTCTGAGCTTGTCGTTTCGGTTCAAGATACCGATCTTGTGCCTGCCGAACAACTTGCTGGACGCGCCGAAGTACTTCGACTTCTGCACGACCTTTCCGACCGCGGCGACGTAGCGAGCCGCGCCGAAAGTGACCGCGCTTGCCGCATACATCGCCGCCTTACCCCAGTTGCCCTGGACCGCGTTGCCCACCGCGGCGATGCCGCTGGCGACCGTCCCGATCGGCCCGGGGATCCAGGCCGCGTACTCGGCGACCGTGGTGACGACGTTGACCGCGGCCTTGAGCCAACCCCACATCTTGCCATCGAGGTCGGTGGCGTTGATCGGGTCGCCCGCGACGTAGTCGTAGTCGTTGGCCGAGCCGCCTTCCACGGGGTCGACGGACAGGAACCGGCCGAGCAGGGGGCTGTAGGGCCTCGCTCCCATTTGGACGATCGACAGCGCACCAGTGTGCTCGTAGGCGCGCTGGTGCTCGCCGAGCCAGCCGTAGTCCATCGCGCCAGGCGAGTTGTCCGGCACGTTCTGGGTGTCGACCGCGCCGGTCGCGGTCAACGGCTGGCCGTAGGGATCGAAGGTGCGGAGATCGCCGGTCTGGTGACCGGCTGCGTCGGTGGTCAACACCAGATCGCCGCGAATCGACGGGTGATCGAAGGACGGTGTGAACGCGCCATCCGAGCCGACCTTGGCCGAATAGAGCACGCCACCGGGTAGCGACAGCGTGAATGACGTCAATCGATCGTCGGCGCCGAGCGTCAGGTCTGCGGCATCCTCGCCGTTGGTGTAGCCATAGCGCACGACGGTGTTGCTGTCGCAGTCACGAGGGTCCCGGCGCACGATGCGGTTTACCGCATCTCGCGTGTACGCGATAGTCGCGTTGGCCGCGGCGTTGGGACCGCTTGTCGCGATGCCGATGTTCCGATCGGACCCGTCCCAAGTCAGCGTCGTAGTTGCGCCGCTTCCATCCTTCCAGCCGGTCGTATTGCCGTTGGCGTCGTATGAGAACTCGGATAGCGCGCTCGCACCTTCGGTCGCGAGGATGCGGTCAGCCGCGTCGTAGCAGTAGCGGGTCTCAGCAGTGCCGGCCGTGGTTTCGTCCAGCAGCCGCATCCTGTTGGTGTTGAGGCCGGCGCTGCCCTGGGTACCGGCCGGACAGGTCGCCGACGCCGTCGACGTGTAGTCATAGGTGTAGTGATGTCCGGTGACAAAGGCCTCGGTGAGCCGTCCAACAGCGTCATAAACATAGTTCGCCGCATTGGGCCTGGCATCGATGCCACCGAGCGACTCGTCGACGATGGTGCCGGCCGCGGTCCGCTCGACTTGGGACACCACCGACTTGCCGTCACTCGTCTTCCAGCCTAGAGCCAACTGCCGGGCACCGTTGTCCTTCGCAATCGAGGACAGCGAAGTGCCGTTGCCATAGTTGACCGTGGCGAGTTCACCGGCGGCGTCGTAGGTGATCGATGCCAGCATGACATCGTCGAGCTTCTGGGTGAGGACCTTGCCCGTGTCGTCGTAGGTGACGGACATCGTGCGCGGTGCATCGGCCTTGTTCGGAGGGTTCACCGTGGACGTGACGGCGCGACCGACGAGGTCATAGGACGTAGTGGTACGTACGCCGTTCGCGTCGGTGTACGCGACGCCCCGGTCGAGGAGGTCGACCGTGCTTGAGATCGTGCCCTTGTCGTCGGAGATCGACGAGGTAAGTGGATCGCCACCTACCGCGTAGTCGTGGATGACAGTTCGTGCGGGCGCGTCCTTGCTGGCGGGAATCTGCTCCTGCAGCGGCCGGTCGCGGTTATCGTAGGTGGTGCAGGTCCACGCACCGCCGGTCGACTCCGCGACGACCCGACCTGACGCGTCGTATACGCGCTCCTCCACCCTCGCACTGCCGGCGGCCGGCGCGGAAGCAAGAGTGCGCTTCGGCATACCGCCCTGGTTGATCGCGACGCTGCCCGGCGCGCACGGGTTCACCCGGGTTTCGGTGTCCCCGTAGTACTCGTAAGTTGTCTTCGCACCGCTCGCCATGGTCTTGGCGGTCTTGCGGAGATAGCCGGAACCCGGTGCTTCGTAACTGACCGAGCCGCCGACCTTGAGCCCGGACGGGTTTGCCGAACCGGACGTGGCCAGGCCGTATGCCGGATCGATTCCGGCGTCGCCGAACGTCGTGGTGGCGACCTTGTCGGCCACTCCGGATGATTCCGACGCCGTGCTGGAAGTCTTCAGACCGTAGCGGGGGCGCAGTTGGGTTCCGGGCACGGGCTGCTGAACACCTGAAGGCGTCGTCCAGTGCAGCTCGAGCTGGGCGGTCAAGTCGAATTCGTAGTAGTCGACGCGGATGCGCTTGGCCTGCCCCGGCGTGTCGCTGTGCACCACCGCTTGGCGCCATTTCGGCGTCGTGTTGATCCAATCGTCGAGCACGATCTGGTCATCTACCCACACGCGGACACCGTCGTCGGCGAGCACTCGCAACGTGTAATCCCCTGCGACGGGAAAGACGATGTCCCCAGTGGCACGTAGAGAGAAGTGGTCCGCAGGCACACCGGCCGTCGGGGCAGCGCTGTTCCAGTTCTTGACGAAAGCGCCGTCCGTGGTGCCCAACCCTGTGGTGTACGCCTTCGGGGCGCCCGAGAGCTGGTCGTTCTCGTACCAGCTGACAGCGAGACCGTTGATCCCTTCGTCGTAGCCGTCGTGCCCGTGGGCCATACCACCCGGGCAGTCCGACTTCGGTTGCAGTCCGGAGAAGCACGATGTCGGAGCGGGGCCGTAGGAATCGACCGGGCGGTCGGCGTAGTCGTAGACGGTCGTCGTCTTGCGGCCCGCCGGGTCCGTCGTCGACAGCGCCAGGTCCTTGGGTGACCATTCCTGTGTCGTGGTCTTGCCCGCGGCGTCGGTCGTGGACGTGGTCCGATCGGCATCGTCATAGGTGACCTTCGAGAAATAACCGGGCGCGGGTGAAAGCCCGGCAACGTCCACAAAGGTCTGTCGGTTGGCCGAATCGTACCGGTACGAGCGTGTCGATCGTGGCTGCCCAAGCGCCGGTACGGACGCGGCGAACCCGGTGACCTTCGGCTTCGTGGCAGTGTCGTAGGTGATCTGGTTGGTCAGATCGGCTTCGCTGCTCTTCCGGTTAGCCGAGTCCGCGGCGATCCAGTCGTTCGCGAGACTGCCGCGCAATCCGGTGAGAAGCCCCGTCGCGTTGTAGCCATAGTCGGTGATCTCGGAACCAGGGTCCTCGATCCGGCCCAGATTGCCTCCGACATACCAAAGACGGGTTTCGGTTCCATCCCAGTAGCTGATTCGACACAGCATCTGCGACGGCGGAAGAGCCTGCGCGCCCGAAGGCGGGGTGACCCCGCCATAGCAATCATCGCCGGGACGGTTGTAGTGCAACCCGTGCGACCGGCCGGAGACCGGGTCCTTGATCTCCCGCAACCGGGACGGCGCGCCGTCATAAATATATTGAAGCGCCGCCGGCTTGCGCGAATCGGTTGTAGCGGATTGGCTTTCGAGCTTGCCGTCCGAGCGGAAAACGAAGACATCGCCATTGTCGGTCAGGGTGACCTTGCCCGCCGAATCCAAGGCGAGCACGCCATCTTCGTTGTCCGGCGCCTTGTATCCGCCGGTGCTCTTCTTGGTCCACGTGTGCTTCGCGGCGCTGGCATCGGTCAGAACGATGGTCTGGTCGGCGACCTTCGCTTCGATGTAGCTCGTTCCGTCACCGTCCAAGTCAGCCGAAAGCGTCCAGCCCTGCGGCAATACCGGCAGATCGCTGGTGCTGAGCCACTCGGCGGGAACGACCTGCGGCGCGACCGTGGTGTTGTCGGTGGTCCGCACGAACAGGCGCATCTTGGCCGCACCGGTTGCCTCGGCGTTCTCGACCTTGATCGGGACACGCTGGCCCGCGGTGAGTAAAACGCCGGTGGACTGAGTCCAGTTCACGTCGCTCGGGACACCGACGTCGTAGACCTTCGCGCCGTTGATCCAGACGACAGCGCCGTCGTCGTGCACACCGGCGAACTGGTAGGTGCCGGCGACCGGAGCCTGGAAGAACCCTTCCCAGCGAGCGACGAACCAGTCCGGAGACAAGGCGGGCGCGAAGGGCGACTCGACTCCCCAGTCGACATTGACCTGTGGCTCGGTACGTACCAGTACCGGTTGCTGAGCGTCACTGATCAGGCCGTTGTGCGACAGGTCGGCGAAATAGGAGGCTTTCAGCCCCTTGCTGTCACGCTGCTGCGAGTTGTAGGTGAGGTTCAGGCCGGCGTTACCACCGACGGTGGTGAACGTGGGGCTCGCCTGCGATGTCGTCACGTTCCCGTTGGCGAGGTTGACCTTGACAGGTCCGGCGTCGTCCGTCGGCGACGGGCCGTGGTCACCGATTCGCTGGTCGACCTTCAAGTGCCCGATCCATGTCGGGGTGATCGTCGTGCCGCCGCTGGAGGTCATCGCCTGCCAGGTGTAGGCGACGCCGTCCTGCAGGGTCCCCGCCGGAACGGTCCAGGTCGGTGTCGAGAGGCAGCCGGACTCGACCACGACCCCAGATTTGGCGTCGGCGCCGGTCGCGATGCGGAAGCAGTACTTGACCGCGTCGCCGTCCGGGTCGGTCACCGGCTTCACCGACAAGGTCGGGGTGAGCGAGGTCGACACGGTGCCGTCGGCCGGAGCGAGGAGCGTGGCCGCCGGCGCCGGGGAGCCGGTGTCGACGGTCAGGGTGGCGTTGAGGTTCTTGTAGGTCCAGGTTCCGGCGTTTTCGGCGCCGATCAGCATGAAGAAGACCGAGCCGTCGCGGGCGTTGACCCGGTCGCGGATGAATCCGGTCAGGCCTTCGCCGACGAAGCTGCCGACGTCACCGACCAGGGCGCTGGTCATGTAACCGCCGACGCCGTTGAAGTTGAACGCGGACGCGTGGTGCAGGTTCGCGTTCCAGGTCTTCAGCGAGCCGACGACGCTGGTGTTGCGGGTCAGGTCCATGCGGGCGCCGACGACGGTCTTGCCGAACAGCGGCGTGTAGTCCACGTTGAAGACACTGCGGTTGTAGGTGTCGCCCTTGGCCTGGCTGTTGCCGATCCGCAGACCGCAGGCGTCGCAGTTCGTGCCGTCGGAGCGGTACGAGTGGGACTCCTTGACCCCGTAGGTGAAGGTCGGGTCGACGTAGACGGGGTAGACGCGTTTGGGGTCACGCAGCCAGTTCGCGTCGACGGCGACGGTGAGCCACCAGTCCGCTCCGGCCTGCTCGAGAGTGTAGCTGCCGCCGGTCATCGCGGGCGCGGTCTCGCCGTCGCCCGCGGAATCCCAGGTCTCGATCGGCGGCATCACGATCTTCGCCATGCCAGCCTGATCGGCGAGGACGACGGTGCCGTTCTCCAATTTCGGTGTCAGGCCACCGGTGTTGAGCTTGAACTTCCACGATGACCGGCCATCAGCGGGCAGGCGCTTGAGCTTGATGGTCTCCTTGACCGCGCCCGGCGTGACCTCGTACTCCAGGTCCGTCCCGGCCGTGACCTCCGCATACGTGACCGAGTCGCCCTTCACCGCGGCGGTCGAGCCCGCGGCCTTGTCCATCGCGAGGCTCGCGGTGTGCCCACCGGACTCGACCTGCAGCACCGCGCTGTCGTCGGCCTTCGTCGCCAGCGACGGGCTCAGCGGATGCTGATCCGCACCGGCGCGCTTCGTCGCGGGATCAGTCGACAACGTGGTCTGGACCGGCTGCCAATTCCCGGCAGCGTCCTGCACGTTCAGCGGCTGGTTCGACTGCCGCACCGACCGGGTTCCATCGGGATTCTCGTACTCGGTGACGAACATCGACCGCGACACCGGTTTCGACCGCTGCGGATCGAAATGACTACCCGCACCGCCGTCAAGCCGGGTGCTGGCTCCGAAATCAGCCGTGGACGGTGCCTGTGGCGTGACCGGCGCAGCAGGTTTGGACGGCAGCACGCCTACGTCACGCGGATCGATCCGCTCGGCCGCCGCGGCGCGCGGCGGCGCCGAAACCGCCTCGGTACTCCCGATCAGCAAGACGGCGATCAGCGCGAAGACCACAGCTCTGATCCACCGGGTTCTTTCGACCTCACGGCGCAACAGGAACACGAATACCCCTTCATCACGACAGCGAACGCCGTCGACGCAGCCTTACCTCGGTCTGTCGGGGACCGCGGCGTGATCGAGGGAATGACCCGCCCGACCGAGCCGTTTGATCGTCGCGACCACACGCGGTCGTTACATCACCACCTGAGGTGAACCTCACTCTTGCCAGGCGGCGTCGGATCCCGTAAAGACACTGGTCAGCACACATTCGGCGCCGGATCGGGCAAAACGCCCGACTCTCCGGATTGTGCGCCTACCTCACCCCGGCAGGAGATTCGTGAACCACTACGCCCTCGCTCGCCCCGCTGACGGGGACCAGCTCCCGGGCCCCACGCAGCACCGCCTGTGGAGGCGGCCCGGTCAGGTCGCATTGTGGCTTTTCGCCGTCCTCCCGTTCGGGCTGGCGCTGTTCACCGCCGTACGGGCTCCGAAAATGCACGTGTTGCTCGATTACTGGCATGTCCTGGCGAAAATCACCGACGACAACGGTGATCTGCTGCTCGGGCAGGTGTTCACCTATCACCTCGATCAGCCCTTCGTCCTGCCATCGCTGGTGTTCTGGGCCGACGCGGCGTGGTTCGGCGGGGACAACCGGATCCTGACCATACTCACGGTGCTGCTCGTGGCCGGGATTGTGGTCTGCCTGTACTCGATGCTCCCGGATTCCCTCTCCACCACGAAAAAATCCGTTCTCCTGGCGGGCTTCTCGTGGTTGCTGTTCAGCTCCCACGCGGCGGAACTGTGGCTGCAGGGCACCAACGGGATCAGCTGGATCCCCGCGGTCTTCTTCTGCGTGCTCGCAATCGCGTGCGCACATCGTGGCCTGAGCTGGGCCGCAGTTGCCGCCGCAGCGCTGGGCTGCCTCAGTTTCGGCGTGGCACTGCCAATCTGGTTCGTCCTGGCCTTGATCGCCTGGCTTCGCAAGGACTCCCGTCCGCGTGTCCTGATTCCCGGCGCGATCGGGATTCTCGTTGTCGTAACATGGTTTCTGACCAAGCCCTCCGAGCAGCATTCCCTGGCCACGTCGGCGTTCGACCCCGACGGCAGGCTGTCCGTCCTCGCCGCGGCGCTCGGTGGGCTATGGTCGGCCGACGTCGCCGTCGTCGCGGTGATCGCCGGCGGGCTCACGATCGCCGCACTGGTTTACTTTGTCCGCGAAACAAGTCCTCGAGTCTCAGGTTGGATCGCGCTCGCCACCTACTCCCTCCTGCTCGCGAGCATGCTGGCGCTGGGCCGTACGACCGATCAGGCACCTGGCGGCAACGTCGGACTCATCAGCCGGTACGTCATCATCGGCGCGCTCGCCACCAGTGCCCTGCTCGCGTTGGTGGTCATCAACCGTCCACAATGGCCTCTACGCCACCTGATCGTCGCCACCATGACCGTCGCACTCCTCACCCATGCCATCGGCGGCGCCAAGGCCGATCGCGTCCGGCACGACTACGGCCCCTTGAATCTCGCGGCCATCGCCCTGCGCGTCGACGCCCCCACCGTCCTCGACGCCCTCCACATCCAGCGCGCAGCCGCAGCCGCCGCCCGATCGCTCGGCGCGTATCCGTTCAACGACACCTTCACCCTCGGCTGCGGCGGCCCCGAACTCGGCAGCCACCTGCCCACACCGGCCCCCCTCCCCCGTAGCACGGAACCCGGGGACACACACGGCGAAATCGGCACCGCACTGACCGGAGACACCCTCCTCAGCGGCTGGGCCACCATCGGCGGCACACGCGCCGACTGCGTCCTCGTCGTCGACCAGAACGACATCGTCATCGGCGGCGGCCTCATCGGCTTGCCGGGTTCGGTCAGCAAGACGACGACCCCGGCGCCGGAAGGCATGGCTTGGCAAGCCGTCGCACCCGCAGGTGCGACGATCGGCGGAGTGGTCGCCGTCAAGACCGGTTCGCTCTACCGGCTGCAACCACAGAAATGAGGACAAACGGGCGACCGCAGGAACTGTCCCGTCGGAAGAACTCAAGACCTTCCAGAAGAGGGTGTACGACCACGGCAGCCTGCAGACACCGGGTCGTTCGAAGCCAAAGCGGACCACGAGTACACCTGACGCCCCGAACGGATCGAACTCGCCAAACACCAATGCGGCGCCGGGCTCAGGACTCCCGTCGGGTACACCACGCTCTACCTCAAGTTCACCGTCTGACATGACCGCATCGGTTCCAGGGTGCGCAGTGCGAGGGAAACCGTGGACGTCACTGGCTTTCCACTCGAGAACACAGATCACGCCCAGCCGACTTGCGACCACACCCAGCTTGTCCAGCCGTGGAAGCAAAGAACTCCAAATCTGCTGAAATCCCACCCCCAGCGTTCGCGACGAACAAGCAGAAGGCTGCTAAGCCACCAACCGGCCCCGCAGAGCACACCGGAGCAAACGGAGACATAACGGAGCCCAGCCACGATCAACGCCAAGGCGAAATTGCCGCCGAAGGACCAACATTCCCGCAGTTCGGCAGCAATGTCGATGTTGTGGGCCGGGTCGGGCTCGAACCGACGGCCAAGGGATTATGAGTCCCCTGCTCTAACCAACTGAGCTACCGGCCCCAAGGGTGCCCTGACACCTCCGCGGGAGCCGTCCCAGCCCGAACAGCGGGTTTGCGAACGCACAGAAGTCCCAGTTCGCTCCAAGTTATCACAGCGCTCACCTGCCACGATCGCCTAGGCCAAACAGCTGGTTTCCGGCACGGAACAAAGGCCGCTCGTCTAGGTTTCAGAGACCAACGCCGAGCGGCGCCCGCTCGGGGCACGCTGACCATCGGGATGGACCTGGCTAGCACGTCCATCGGGCAGGGAGGCGCTCGTGGCGAGTTCGATCGCCATCGGGCTCGGTCTCGTGGCCGCCCTCGGCGCCGCGTTGTCACTGAGGGCGAGCGTCCGGGCACTGCGGCGGGCCGGCCTCAGTGTCGACACGATCCTCGCCGAAGAACTGGACGACCGGCCGCCGCCGAACCCCTAGCCACTCACTGGTCCTCTTTGGACAGTCAGTTACCCAGGCCCGATCCGCCGCCCGGCGGGGTACTCGGCGGCTCCGATGACGCCGGCGGAGTCGGCGCCGGCGTCGTAGTAGTCGGCCGTGGCGGCGCGCTTGTCGTCAACGGCGGCGTGAGCGACGTCTGCGTTGTCGTCGGCGGTGAAACCTGCCCGCCGTAAGCCGCGTAACTGAACCAGATCGCCCCTCCCACCTTCGGCGTGGTCTGGTTGAACATCGCCCGCACCTGGAACGTGGTCGCCGTGTACGAACCCTGCACCGTGTTCAGCATGTACGCGTTGAACTGCCCCGGCGTGTTCGCCGACACGACCACCACCGCCGGGACCGCCCCCAGCGCGTGCTGCACGGTGCACATCCCGGCCCCGTCGGTCACGCACGACGCTTCCGCTGCCTGCACGCTCGGCGCCGGTGACGGGCCGACGGCGCCGGACGTCCCGGCGAACACCGTCCCCCCGGCGGCGGCGACGGCCAGCCCCGCGACGGCGAGCGCGGCCTTCTCCCTCGTTCTCATGTTCGTCCTCCCTCTGTCCGGGCCCGATGGCCCAACAGCAGGGGTCGGCCGCCGCGAAGCGATCGTTACGCCACCCCGAGCCGCCGCAGCGCCGGTCGCCACCGGTTACCGCCGGTCGCCAGCCCCAGCGCCACCAGACCGGCGCAGTACTTGCTCACCGACCGCTCCCGGATCCGCAGTTTCGCCAGCGCCTCGGTGACGCTGTTGCGTTCGGACGCCGACTTCACTTCGAGCAGTACCAGGTCGCTCCCGGCTGCGAGGCTCCGCGAACCCGAACGCCAGACCAGCGACGTGTCGCAGGTGATCCGGGCGTCGGCGGTGACGAGGGTGGTCCGCCGGTAGTCGGTGACCAGTGCGGGAGCCAGTGGCCGGGGCGCGGGGCGGCCGTAGGCGGCGGTGAGGGCGTCGTCGAGGAACGCCAGCGCGGGCGCGGTCAGGCCGTGTGCCGCCTCGGCCGGATGCGGGCGGCGGACCTTGACGGTTTCGTCGCGCCGTCCGCTGACCTTGAGCTCGCAGTAGGTGTCCGCCGAGTCGGTGTAGGTGCGCGTGCGGATCTTGAACCGGCGCCGCCGGTCCTGCCGGTGTGCCCGGAAGATCGCCAGATCCGGCGTGTCGAAATAGGTCGACGAGTAGCCGAACGTCCGCTGCCCGCCGATCTCCAGACAGCGCGACGAGACCGCCTCGGCGACAGCCAGGAAATCCCCGGGCGCCAGGACGTACTTGCGGTCCGTCCGGCTCATCAGCCCGCTCGTGGCGACGACTTCGGCCAGCGAAAGCGAAGGGAGCCCTTTCGCCACGGCCGCGACGGTGGCCGTTCCGCGCCCGCTCATCGGTGCGCCGCCGGAGCGCCGTGGACGACCGGGGCGGCGTCCGGCCGGAACCGGACGTCGACGACGGTGACCTCGCGGACATAGTCCACTTCGGACACACTGTGTCGCACGACCGTTCCGCCGAGCCGTGCCCGCAGTTCCATCAGCATCGTCTGTTCGTCGGGATACACGGTGTCGAGCACGACCGTCCGCCGCTGCGGTCCACGAGTGCGCGAGGGGTGGTCGGCCACGTACATGACCGCGAGCAGCAGCACGTCGAAGACGGCGACGATCCGCCAGTCCGCGGACGGCAGCCCGTTGACCAGCCCCAGCACCAGCGCGACGAAGTAGTACGCGACCTCCTGCTGGCTGATCGAATCGGACCGCAGGCGGATGATCGACAGCACGCCGAACAGGCCGAGCCCCAGGGCGCTCGCGCTCGACGCGGACAGCAGGACCGCGACCGAAACGCAGACACCCACGTTCAGCGCGAGGTACGCGCAGGCGAGATCACCGCGGTGGTGTCGACGGGCGTAGATGCCATAGGCGAGGATGATGGCGGCGACGAGGTCGACGGCCAGGTGAAGCAGTGTCGTGGTCATGGAAACCACTGTGCCGTCCGAAAAAGAGACCGTCGTGAGAGCCGGATGAGAACCGCCTCATCCGGACTCACTGAGCCGGTAACCCATCCCGCGCACGGTTTCGATCCGCTCCGCGCCGATCTTCCCGCGCAGGTAACGGATGTAGACGTCCACCACGTTCGAGCCGGGGTCGAAGTCGAAACCCCAGACCCCGCCGAGCAACTGCTCACGGGACAGCACCTGGCCGCGGTTGCGCAGCAAGGTCTCCAGCAGCGCGAACTCGCGGGCGGTGAGGTCTTTCTCCTCCCCCGCCACCGAAACCTTCCGTGTGCGCAGATCGAGTGAGAGCTCGCCGGCCCGGAGCACCGCCGGTTCGGAATCGGGATTTCCCCGTAGCCGCAACCGGATCCGAGCCAAGAGTTCCTCGAAGGCGAACGGTTTGGCCAGGTAGTCGTCGGCGCCGCCGGACAGCCCGGCGACCCGGTCGACAACGCTGTCCCGCGCGGTCAGGATGATCACCGGTACCGTCCGGCCCGCCGCGCGCAGGGCACGCAACAGATCCGAGCCGTCGAGGTCCGGGAGCCCGAGGTCGAGGACGACCAGGTCGTGCGCGCCGGTCAGCGCCTCGGTCAGTCCTTCGGAGCCGGTCCGGACCCACCGGGTCGCGAAACCCTGCGCCCGCAGGCCCTTCTCGACGAACGCGCCGATCCGGGCCGAGTCCTCCACCACCAGCACACTGGTCATCGGCCCGCACCTCCGGCGACAGGGATCTCCATGGTGAACCGTGCGCCTTCGCCGGGCACGGTGTCGAGCAGGACGCGGCCGCCGTGCGCCTCGGCGATCGCGGCGACGATCGCCAGGCCGAGTCCGGCGCCGTCGTCGCCGCTCGAATTACTGCCGCGTTTGAACCGCTCGAAGATCCGGCTCCGCGAATCGGCGGGGACGCCCTCCCCGGTGTCCCGGACCCACAGCCGCGCGGTCGTCGCGGTGACCTCCGAGCCGAGGGCGATCTCCTGACCCGGCGAAGTGTGCCGGACGGCGTTGGAGACCAGTTGCAGCAAGGCCTGCGTGAGCCGCTGGCCGTCGGCGCGAACGGTCGCCTCGGCCACGGCGTCCAGCCGCCAGACACGGTCGGCCAGCGGACGGGATTTGGCGAGGATCTCGACGGTGAGATCGGCGAGGTCGGCGTCGCCGGATGAAAGGAAGTCGGGGCTGCCGGATTTCGCGAGTACCAGGAGGTCGTCCACGATCCGTTGCATCCGCCCGAGTTCGTCGAGGACCAGATGCCGGGTGGCCGCGTTCTCCTCGGGGTCCTCCCCCATCAGCTCGAGATGGCCGCGGACGATCGTGATCGGCGTGCGCAGCTCGTGCCCGGCGTCGTCGATGAAGTCACGTTGACCGGCGAAGGCGCTTTCGAGCCTGTCCAGCATCGTGTTGAAGGTGCGTCCGAGCGCGGCGACGTCGTCCGAGCCCCGGACCTCGATCCGGCGGGAAAGATCGGTCTCGCCGATCTGCTCGGCGGCGAGGCGGACTTCCCGCACCGGCGCGAGGATGCGGCCGGCGACCAGCCAGCCGATCAGCCCGGCCAGCACCAGCGCGGCGCCCGACATCGCGGCCATCACTCCGACGACGTCGTTGATCTCGCCCGCGGCGTGGTCGACGAACTCGACGATCACGAGGGCACCACGGCCCGGCGAACCCTCGATGGTCACCGGGACGACTCCGTATCGCGCGGAGCCGACCGCGGTGGTGACCGTGCCGTACGCCGGGCTCGTGGCCCGGGAGAGTTCGGCGACGAACTTCGGGTCGGCGTCGAGCCGGACCGGCGGCTCGATGGCGCTCCGCCTCGACGCGGCGCCGTCGACGATCGAGAAGAACGTCTCGTACTTTTCGGGCAGATTCCGTTCCAGGTGGCGGCCGAGGATCGCCTCGACGGTCACTGGCTGCCCCGCGGGCCGGGCGTCCGGCGACGCCAGGAAGGCCCGGAGCTTGCCGGTCTCGTGCGCGATCTCGTTGTCGAGCCGCTGATCCAGCTGGTTGTGCAGGACGGTGCGAGTGGCCAGCAGCGACCCGGCGAGCGCGAGCAGCACGACCAGCAGGACCCAGGCGAGGATCCGGGCGCGGGCGCTCATCGGCCCGGCTCAGTCGTCGAGATCGAAGTCGAAACGGTCGTCGTCATGGTCGTCATGGTCACTGTCATCATCGGGGTCGTCGTCGTGCCCGGCCAGCCGGGGCGGGACGACGGCGGGCGGGGCACCTGCCTCCCCCGGCCCGGTGGCGGCCTGCCCCGCCGGGGCGACGACGGCCGGGCCGAGGTCGGGTGGCGAGGCGGCGGTGGCCGCGATGACGGCGAACGTGCCGGTGGCCGCCACCAAGACGGCGGCGACCCCGGTCAGGACGATGATTCGGACTCGCATGCCCTCCAGGCTGCCCGGCGCGGGTGAGCCGCCGATGAGGACTCGATGAGAACTTTCTCATCGACGACCGACGGGGCACCGAACTCGCGTGCTCGGACACGGATCTCGCGTGCTCGGAAGCCGCACACGAGGCCTGGTCACTTGAAGGCGGCCGCGTTCCGGGCCGCCCACTCGGCGAAGGTCCGCCCCGGGCGTCCCAGCAGCCGTTCGACGTCGGGGCTGACCCGCCGTTCGTCCTCCGTCGGCCTGCCGAGGATGGCGAGCGTGGCCTCCACGACCACCGGCGGCATGAACTCCGACATCGCCGCCCGCGCCTCGTCTTCGCTCAGTTCGGCGAACCGCACGGGCTCGCCCAGCGCGTCGCCGAGGGCCGCCGCCTGCTGCCGGGGCGAAACGGGCTCGGGCCCGGTCAGCACGTAGGTCCGGCCGTGGTGGCCGGATCCCCGCAGTACGGCCGCGGCGACGTCGGCGATGTCGGCCGGGTCGATGACGGGCAGCGCGACGTCGCCGAACGGCGCGGCGACGACACGATCGTCCCGGATCGCGGGCGCCCACTGGAAGGCGTTCGACGCGAAGCCTCCCGGCCGCAGCACTGTCCACTCCGGACTCGACGCCTTGACCGCCTCCTCGAAAACCGATGCGTGCCGCCCGCTTCCGACGCCCTGGGAGGACAACAACACGATCGCGGCTTCGCCCGCCGCCGCGACGATTTCCGTGACGTCACCGCCTGCCGCCATGAACTCTCCCGACGTCAGAAGGAAAACGCGGTCCGCTCCGGCGAAGACCTCCTTCAGTCCGTCGGCCTTGGCGAGGTCGGCCTGGACGGTCCGCACTCCCGCAGGCACGTCCGCGGGTGAGATCCGGCGCGACACCGCCGTCACCTCTTCCCTTTCGGCGGCAAGGGTTTCCACCAGCCGGCGGCCGACGTTCCCGGTCGCTCCGGTCACCACGATCATGGTCGCTCCTCGATGCGCTTTTTCGTTGATGCGACCGAAGCTACCTTCCCTGGGATAGTAGGTACCTAGAGGAAAGTATTGGGAAAACCGGCCTTTCGTGAGCGCGATCACAACTTCGAAGCCGCCCACGGCCGCCTAGGGTCAGGCCCATGTCCGAAACCGCACTCGGCCCGCTCCGCGTCCTCGACTTCTCGCGGGTGCTCGCCGGCCCGTTCGCCACCATGCTGCTGGCCGACCTCGGCGCGACGGTGATCAAGGTCGAGCGGCCGGGCAGCGGCGACGACACCCGCAGCTGGGGGCCGCCCTACGACGCGGCGGGCCAAGCGACGTACTTCCAGTCGGTGAACCGGAACAAGACGAGCGTGGCGCTGGACCTCGGCGATCCGGACGACCTCGCCCAGGCCCGCGCGCTCGCGCTGGAGGCCGACGTCGTGGTCGAGAACTTCCGGCCCGGCGTGATGGACCGTCTCAGTCTCGGCCCGGAGCCCCTGCTGGCGGCGAATCCCGGTCTGGTCTATTGCTCCGTCACGGGTTTCGGCTCCGGCGGCGGCGCCGCGCTGCCCGGCTACGACCTGCTCATCCAGGCCGTCGGCGGCCTGATGAGCATCACCGGCGACCCCTCGGGCGAGCCGCAGAAGGTCGGCGTCGCGCTCGTCGACGTGCTGGCCGGGCTGTTCGCGAGCGTCGGCATCCTCGCCGCGCTGCGGCACCGCGACCGCACCGGAGAGGGACAGCGCGTCGAGATCGACCTGCTCTCCAGCCTGCTCGCCGCGCTGGTCAACCAGGGCAGCGCGTACACCTCGGGCGGGACGGTCCCGGCGCGGATGGGGAACCGGCACCCCAGCATCGCTCCGTACGAACTCGTCCCCTGCGCCGACCACGAGCTCGCACTCGCGGTCGGCAACGACCGGCAGTTCGCGGCGTTGTGCCAGGTCATCGGCTTGCCGGAGCTCGCGGGCGACACGCGGTTCGCGACCAACCCGGCCCGGGTCGAGCATCGCGCCGAACTCCGCACGCTGCTCGAAGACCACTTCGGCCGACGGCAGGCCGCCGAGTGGGCGGCGGAATTGAGCGCGGCCGGGGTGCCCGCCGGGCAGGTCAACGACGTCGCGGGCGCGTTCGCCTTGGCGGACCGGCTCGGCCTGAACCCGACGGTCGACCTTCCCCGGCCCGACGGCACCTCCGTGCGGCTCACCCGCAACCCGATCGGGTTGTCGGCGACGCCGCCGCGCTACGAGACCGCGCCGCCGGACGACCCCGGTCAGCTCACCCTCCCGCTGCCCGGCTGGAGCTGACGGACGACCGTCAGCGGACTGTCAGCGCTTCGTCAACGCCGGTCGCGAAGCTCCTGCCATGACGAACAGGACAGTCCTCATCTCCGGTGCCAGCATCGCCGGGCCCGCCCTCGCCTTCTGGCTCTCCCGCCAGGGCTACGAGGTCACCGTCGTGGAACGGTCGCCGGAGCTCCGCACCGGTGGCCAGGCGGTCGACTTCAAGGGCGCCACCCACCGCACCGTGCTGGAGCGGATGGGCCTCCTCGACGAGATCCACCGGCACCAGACCGGTGGCCTGGACCAGACCTTCATCGACGCGGAGGGGCGGCCGCTGGCCGTCATGCCCGGCGAGTTCACCGGCGGCGACGTCGAAATCCGGCGTGGCGACCTGGCCCGGATCATGTACGAACGGACCGCTCACGACTGCGAGTACGTCTTCGGCGACTCCATCACTTCACTGGCCGAGACCGCCGACGGGGTCGACGTCACCTTCGAACGCGGTGCCCCGAGGCGCTTCGACCTCGTCTTCGGCGCCGACGGCATCCACTCCACCGTGCGGCGGCTGGCGTTCGGCCCGGAAGCCGACTACGTGAAGCATCTCGGCCACTACTACGCCCTGGTCGAGACCGACGAGGCCGGCGACTTCGGCGACGCCGCGGTGCTCTACAACGAACCCGGCCGCCTGGCCGCCGCCGGTGGCCCGAAGGCGCCCGCGTTCTTCGTGTTCACCTCCCCCGAGCTCAGCTACGACCGGTACGACATCGAGCGGCAGAAGGAGATCTTGGCCGCCGCGTACGCCGGCGGCGGCTGGCGGGTGCCTGAACTGATGGCGGCGGTGAAGCGCTCCGACGACGTCTATCTGGACTCGATCAGCCGAGTCGCGATGGACAGTTACTCCACCGGACGCATCGCGCTCCTCGGTGACGCGGCGTACGGCAACACCTTGGGCGGCTTCGGCACCGGGCTGGCTGTCGTGGCCGCGTATGTCATCGCGGGCGAACTCGCCGCCGCGAACGGGGACCACGAACCGGCCTTCCGGCGCTACGACGAGAAGTTCCGCGGCTACGCCAAGATAGCCCGCAGCGCCAACGCGGGCCCGTTCCTCGCGCCGCCCACGAAGCTGCGAATCAAGCTGCGCAACCAGATGTTCAAGCGGCCGCTCATGCTGCGCGGGATGCTGTGGGTGACCGACAAGTTCGCCACCGACATCGCCCTCGACGACTACCCCGCGCTCGTCCCGCGGGCCTGAATCACAGGGGTGGCGCGGCGCCCGCTCCGTGCTCGTCTCCGGCGTCGTGCTCGGCGACCTGGAGCAGCAGCCCCGCCGCCACCCGCACGATCTCCTGTTCGGCGGGGGTCAGCACCTCGCCCATGGCCCGGGCCAGCCACCGGTTGCCGTCGCGCACATGTCCGCGCAAGGCCGCGTGACCGGCTTCGGTGAGCACGATCCGCTGAGCCCGCCGGTCGTGCTCGTCGGGACGCCGCGCGACCCGGCCTTCGGCTTCGAGCGCGTTGAGCACCCTGGTCAGGGACTGCGGCTGGAGTCCCTCGATCGCGGCGAGCGCGCTGACGGTCAGGGGCCCGCCGTGACGCAGGTTCGCCAGCACGGACGCGGCCAGCCTGCTCAGGCTCCGGTCTTCGCCGGGTTGTTCCGCGCGGAGGCGGGACGACAACCGCGAAACGGCCCAGCGCACCGACTCCGCGGCCTGCGTTGCTTCAGTCACGATACAACGCTAACACTTGCCAATTGTGTAACTCGACGCCGAATTAGCGTTGAAGAATCAAGCGTAAGCTTCGCATATGACCCCAAGTCCGTGGCGAGTGTTCTGGGGCCTGCTGGAGCACGACCTGCTCATCACGCGGAAGCAGCTCGGCGGGGTGCTGGCGCAGGTCCTCATGCAGCCCCTGCTGATGCTGCTGGTGTTCGGGAAGGTCCTCGGCGCGCTCGGCTACACCCCACCCGGCTACGCGCGGCTGCTCCTGCCCGGACTCGTCGCGCTGAACGCGTTCTTCGCGGCCGCCCAGAACGCGTCCTTCCCACTGGCCATGGAGTTCGCCACCCGCACCATCGAGAACCGGTTGCGGGCGCCTGTGCCGCTCGCCTGGATCGTCGTCGAGCGGATCTTCGCGGCGGCGTCGCGCGGTCTCGTCACCGCCGTCCTCATGGTCCCGGTCGGCGCGCTCGTGCTCGGCGATTTGTCCTGGCGGGCGGCGGGCCTCCCGGCGGCGTTCGGGTACACCGTGCTCGGGGCGCTGGCGGGCGGCGCGGCGGGGACGACGATCGGCTCGCTCGTCGCGCCCGCCCGGATCGGGATCACCTTCTCGCTGGTGATGCCCCCGCTGCTGTTCACCGGTTCCGCGCAGTTCCCCTTCCCCGAGCTCGCCGCCGTGCCCTGGTTCCGGGCGCTGTGCGCGCTGAACCCGATGACCTACGTCAGCGAAGGCCTGCGCGGGGCGCTGACCCCGCAAGTCGCCCACCTGCCCGCCTGGCTCTGCGCCGCCGGACTGGCCCTCGCGCTGCTGGTCTTCACCCCCGCGAGCCTCTGGGCGTTCCGCCGCCGGGCGATCACCTGACCTCCGGGTGCGCGATCCGCCCGGCCGTGGTCGGCTGGTTCCGGTTTGCCGCGTGACGTTTCCGGGGAAGCCGTGTCTTACGTGTTGTCACCCGAGACAGGTGGCAGGAGGGAGCTTCGGCATGGCGGCACTGCACAGGTGCGCTCGATGACGACGTCGGCGAGAGAAAACGCACCGGCCGCCGGCGAAACGGTGCTGGACGACGCCACGCTGGTGGCGCGCGCCCGCGACGGCGAGATCCGCGCGTACGAGCAGCTCGTCCTGCGGTTCCAGGGGCCGATGTACCGGCTGGCGCTACGGATGCTGGGGAACAAGGGGGACGCCGAGGACGTCGTCCAGGAGGTGTTCCTCGGTGCTTGGCGGCGGCTCGACCAGTTGCAGGAGGACGCGGCGTTCGTCGGCTGGCTCTACCGGACGACGACCAACCGGTGCCTGAACGTGATCCGCGCCAGGAAACCGGTCGCCGACGTCGAGCTGGACCAGCGGGAGTCGGCGGGTTCGGCCGGACGGCCGGATCGCGAGGCCGAGACGAACGCCCAGATGACGGCGCTCACCGGCGCGCTGGACCAGCTGACCGCCGAGCAACGGGCCTGCTGGCTGTTGCGCGAGGTCCACGGCCGCTCCTACGACGAGATCGCCGACGCGATCGGGGCGACCACCACCGCGGTGCGCGGACGCATCGCGCGAGCACGAGCACAGTTGGCGGAGGTGATGGCGCCATGGCGATGAACCACGCGACCCAGGACTACCTGCTGCCGTGCGGCCGTGATGTGGAACAGGTCTGGGAACGGCTCGACGAGGTCGACGCCGGCCGGGCGGACGCGCACGAACTCGACTGCCCGCACTGCCGGGCGACCCGCGAAAGCCTCTTGGTGCTGCGCGGACTGACCCAGGAACTGGCCGACGACGACACCGAACCGTCTCCGGATCTCACGAGCCGGATCATGTCCGCCGTCCGCGCCGAGGTGCGGCGCCGGGACCTGGTGCCGCTGGCCAGCCCCGAACCGGGCGAGGTGCGGGTGAGCGATCAGGCGGTCGCGGCGGTGCTGCGGTTCGCCGCGGATTCGGTGGCGGGCGTCCGCGCGCGAGGGTGCCGGGTCCTCCGTTCGCCTGACATGACCGACGCGCTGGCCGTGGACGTGGAACTGAGCATCGCGATCGCGCATGATTTCGACCATGACTCGCTGGACGTGGTCCGCGAGCGGGTCACGGCGGCGGCGGGCGCCAGGGTGGGGCTCCGGCTGACCCGGCTCGACCTGACGGTGGAGGACATCTATGACGCGTGAGCAGGCCCCGGCCAGACAACTGGTCGAGACGGTGATCTCCCCGCCGGTGATCGCGGCGGTCGCCGCGCACGCCGCGGCGCGGGTCCCCGGCGTGGTACGCCTGGAACCCGGGCTGCGCGGGCTGGCGGGCTCGCTGACCCGCATCGCACGGCAGCGGATCAAAGGCCTCGAACCGGCGCCGACCGAAGGGGTCCGCGCGTTCGTCGAGCACGATCCGCCCGATGTCCGGGTGGAGATCGACCTTTCGCTTTCCGGGCTGGATCAGGCCGCCGCGACGGCACAGGCGGTGCAGCGTGCCGTCGGCAAGGCCGTCGCCGAGGCGACCGGGCTCACCCCGTCGGCCGTCTCGGTGTCCATTTTGGACATCGAAATCCGTGGAGGACTGTTGTGACCGCACGTTCCGAACTGACCGCGTCGCTGCTGAGCACGCTCCGCGACATACCGGGGCTGCGCGCGGCGACGCCGTCCACCACGGCCGCCGCCTCGGCGGTGCCGTGGGACCTCGACGTGATGGCCGTCGACATCTCCGAGAACGTCGTGGAGATCCGCGTCGTCGCGCTGGAGGTGCCGATCCCGCCGTTGACGGAGGTCGCCGGGGCCGCCTTGCGCGCGGTGCTGACCGGAACCCCTTGGGAGGACGCGGACCTGCGGCTCGTGGTGACCGATGTGGACGCCGCCGCGCTGACACCCTGAACAACGACGATCGCGGTGGCCACGTCCGAGGACGCGGCCACCGCGATCGTGCTGTGGGGACCTAGTTCTTGTTGGTACCCGGGGTCAGCACCTTGTCGATGACGAAGACGGTGGCGTTCTTGGTGGGGATGTTGCCGCACAGGATCTTCGCGCCGTTGACGGTCATGTTCTCGCCGGAACCCTCGATCTTGAGCGGGCCGCCCGCGGTGTTCAGGCTTTCCAGCGACTTGGCCGCTTCCAGGCCCTTGGCGTCGAGACGCTTGTTGACGACATGGTACTGCAGGATCGGGGCCAGCTGGTCCGGCTTGCCGGCCAGCTCGTTGAACTTGGCGTCACCCAGTGCCTGGAAGGCCGGGTCCGCCGGGGCGAACACGGTGATGGCCTGCTGGCTGTTGAGCGTGTCCACCAGATCGGTGGCCTTGACCGCGGCGACCAGCTTGGTCAGCAGCGGGTTGGTCGAGGCGGCGCTGGCGACCGGCTGCGGGCCCATCGAGTCCAGCGAACCGGGCGCACTGCCCTGCGGCAGCTGCGAACAGGCCGGGCCGAACACGTCGGCGTTGGTGGTGACGCCGTCACCGGAGGCGGCGCTGGACATCGGAGCCGACATCGACGAGGACGGGGCGGGCGCGGAGGCGCTGTTGGAGCTGCCGGACGAAGCGCTGTCGTTGCTGCTGCAGGCGGTCAGGGCCAGCGCGGCGACCGCGGTGAAACCGATTCCTGCGACGCGAAGCTTGCTCACGGAAAATCACTCCATTTGTTTTTCGGACTCTTACCGGGTATTCGGAACTACCGCGAAATCGGATTGCCACTCTTTCGGGTGACGCCGATCACCGCGCGGTGAAACTGATGACATGCCAGCCCGTCGCACCGTCCGGAACGGTTCCGGCACGGGCGTCGGTCTGGGTGTAGCCGGATTTGTCGACAGCCCGGACGGCGACCTGGTGACTGCCGGCCGGAACGTCGAACTCGGTCCACCACATCCGCCAGGTGTTGATCCCCACCTCACGGGAAAGCGTTGCGGGCTGCCAATTCCCGCGTGCGCCGAGCCGGACCTCGACCCGCTCGACGCCGGTGTGCTGCGCCCACGCGACGCCCGAGATCCGAACCTTGCCCGCGGGTACCGTTTCGAATCCTTTCGGACTGTCGATCCTGGACTGCGTTTTGATCGGGGCTTGTTCTCCCCAGCCACGGTCGAGCCAGTAGGCGCGGCGCGCTTTCCAGGTGGTGATCTCCAGATCTTTGACCCATTTCGTCGCCGAAACATAGCCGTAGAGTCCGGGGATCACCATTCGGGCGGGAAATCCGTGCTCGACCGGCAGCGGTTCCCCGTTCATCCCGATCGCCAGCATCGCGCCCCGCTCAGGATCGAGCGCGGCGACGACCGGGCTGCCGGCGGTCCAGCCGTCGACACTGGTGGAGAAGATCTGCTCGGCACCGGGGAGGACTTCGGCCTCCCGCAACAGATCTCCGAGGTCCACACCGATGAAGTTCGCCGTGGACACGTAGGTCCCGCCGACCTCGTTGGACACGCAGGTCATGGTGATCGTGCGCTCGATCAGCGGACGGTTGCGGATGTCGTCGTAGCTGAACCGCTTTTCGTTGCGCACCATGCCGTGCAGCCTCAGGCTCCAGTCCTCGGCCCGGACCTGCGGCACCGACAACGCGGTGTCGACGCGGTAGAAGTCGCGGTTCGAGGTGAGGAACGTCGGCGTGCCCAGCTTGGCGAAGTCCGCGTCGGCGGGGATCGGCGGCGCGGGCGTGACGGGGACCAGCCGTCCGATGGCTTCACGAGAAGATTCCGCGTCCCTCGTCCCGGCGAGAAGCTGGCCGCCCGCACCGGCGGCCCCCGCGGCGACGACGGCGCCCGCGCCCGCCAGCAGCACCGACCGGCGTGACGGAGCCGCCCCGGAGGTCTCCTCGACGGCTTGCGACCTGGCCGTGGCCAGGCGATGCAGCCAGAAGAAGACGCCGACCCCGGCGATCAGGCTGGCCAGCGGTGCCAGCAACGCGACCGTGGAGAGGTCGGGACGCTGCGAGACGGCGAACCCGCCCAGCAGCCCGAACGCGGCGATCAGCACGATCCCCGGAACGGGTGAACGTCGAGAGGCGATCCCGGCCACCGCGGCGGCCAGCACCATCACCACGGCCATCCCGCCGAGCAGCACGAGTTTGTCGTAGACCCCGAACGTCCGGACCGCGAAATCCTTCAGTTCCACCGGGGTCAGGTCGATCGCGCCGTTGCCGACCGCCAGGTACGGCGAGGCGTTGGCACTGATGAACCCGGCCACCAGGTGGCCCGCCGCCAGGGCGGCGGCGAGGGCGACGACACCGATCAGCGCCGCCCCGAACAGCGGGAGACGTGGCCCCTGAGCGGCTCGCGAAGTCTTCATGCCAGGTATTCGCGGCCGACGGGCGAGCAGACTGGTTTCCTTTTCCCGCAAGGGAAATCGCCGATTTCCACACAAGGCCTCGCCAAGTATTCGTGACGGAAGGCTTCGCGGACAGGTAACGAAACGGATACGGCCCCGGCCCGGTCCGGCGGGCCACGAGTAGCGCGCCTTCGACACCTGCGGCTCAAGTACATGAAGGCCCCCTTCCTTGCGCCAGGCGCAAGGAAGG
>NZ_JBHXJK010000091.1:0-36253 GCF_042723255.1 Amycolatopsis thailandensis | reverse complement strand
CAATGTGGCATTGGGGACGTTGAGCGTCCCCAATGCCACATTGGGGGCACTCGGCCTTTAAGGGAGTGGGGGCAGCGCCGGAGAGTCCAGCCAGGCATCGAAGAAAACGGTGAGTGACCGGCCGGCAAAGCGTTCAGCCAAAGCGACGAAACCAGCGGTAGTGACCAAACCGTGCCGGTTCTCCATCGCCCAGGCCTTCACCAGCGGGAAGAAGACCTCATCGCCGACGAAGGAACGCAAGGCGTGCAACAGAAGGCCGCCGCGTTTGTACACTCGCTCGTCGAACATCCGCGACACCCCGGGGTCGGCGAGGCGCAGGTCCGCGGGCTTCGCCTTCATCCGTGCGTGCCACGTCTTCGCCCACGCGTGCGCGGTCTGCCCGCCGGATTCCTCGGACCAGAGCCATTCCGCGTACGTCGCGAAGCCCTCGTTCAGCCAGATGTGCCGCCAGTCGGCGACGGTCAGGCTGTTGCCGAACCACTGGTGCGCCAGTTCGTGCACGACGAGCCGTTCGTGGGTGCGCCGCCCGTCGACGTGGTTGGCGCCGAAGATCGACATGCCCTGCGCTTCGATCGGGTCGTCGAGGTCGTCGTCGGTGACCACGATGACGTACTCGCCGAAGGGATACGGCCCGAACAGTCGTTGCAGCGAGTCCATGATCTTGCCCTGCCGGCCGAAGTCGCGCGAAAAAGCCCGGCGCAGGCGGGGTGGCACGGCGGCCCGTTGCGGGACGGAGGCGAGCACGGAATCACCGTCGAGGCTGATCCGGTACGCCGAAACCGAAGGCTGCGAAAGCCAGCTGGGCTGCGGACCCGAAACCAGTTCGACGTCGTCGTACCGTCCGATTTGGACGCTCATCAGATACGTCGGCGTCGGCTCCGGGCGCTCGAAGACCCATCGGGTGGTGCTCGCGCGTGAAAGGCGCGACACCAGGTTCCCGGTGACGGCCACGAGATACGGCGAAGACGTCGTCAGTGCGACGCGGTAGGTCGCCTTGTCCGCCGGATGGTCGTTGCACGGGAACCATGACGGCGCCCCGACCGGCTGGCTCGCGACGAGCGAGCCGTCGGTCAGTTCGTCCCAGCCGATGTCGCCCCACAGCCCGGGAAGCGGCCGCGGGTTGCCGACGTAGTGGACCTCCACCAGGAACTCGCTGCCGACCGCGATCGACTTCGCCGGTTTCACCTGCAACTTGTGCGCACGCCGCGTGTACTTCGCCGGTTTCCCGTTGACCAGGACGCGGTTGATCCGGAACTCGCCGAAGTCGAGTGTGAACCGCGACAGCGCCTGTGTCGCCTCCGCGGTGATGGCCGCGGAGGCCGACAGCCGGTTGGGACCGATCTTGTAGTCCAGCTCCAGATCGTAGTGCCGGACCCGGTAACCGCCGTTGCCGTGACGGGGCAGATAGGAGTCGCCGGAGGTGTCCGCGCCGGGCGAGGGCTGCGCGGAGGCCTTCGAAATCACCCGCGAAAGACCCCGCTTCCCATTGTTTCCGTCAGTGAACCCGCGGCCGCGATCGACGTCGGCAGGGCGCTACCTGGCAGAAGACCGTCTCGGTGAGCGGACAGGGCGCCCTGCCACCGCGATAGCGGTGCCTTCGGCCGGGGCGGGTTCACCTTCGCGGTCACCATTCCGAACACACCTCAGCTCCGCCAACTGTCTCTACTTCGTCCAGGCCGAGATGGGATTCCCGAGCCAGCGCGAGTCGGCGGGAACCGCGTCGCCCCGGGTCACCAGAGACCCCGGTCCGACGGTCGTCCGCGCGCCGATGCTCGCGCCAGGCAGCACGATACCGTGCGGCCCGAGCGTCGCTCCCTCGTCCAGGGTCACCGGCGACATCGTCATGATCCGGTCGTGGAACAGGTGCGTCTGCACGACACAGCCGCGGTTGATCGTCGCGCCGTCGCCGAGGCTCACCAGGTCCGACTCGGGCAGCCAGTACGTCTCCAGCCACACGCCGCGGCCGATCTTGACGCCCATGGTCCGCAGCCACGCCGGAAGCAGCGGCGTGCCGCCGAGCGAACCGATCAGCCACGGGACGGCGAGTGCCTCGACAAAGGTGTCGGCGAGTTCGTTGCGCCAGACGAACGAGCTCCACAGCGGGTGGTCGACCGCGCGGAACCGGCCGACGAGCAGCCACTTCATCGCGGTGGCGGTCAGCGCGGCGACGGCACCGGCGGCCAGCAGCAGCGGCCCGCCGAGCAGCACCGCGACCAAGAAGCCGTAGGACGACGCGAGCGCGAAGATCCCGGCGGCCACCAGCACGGTCAGCGCGACGCCGCACATCACCGGCACGATCCGGCACAGTTCGACAAGCGCGCGGGCCGCCTTCAGCCGCAGCGGCGGCGTGTACGTGCGGCTCGTGTCGGATTCGCCGACCGACCGGCGGACCGGCAGCGGCGGCATCCCGAGATACGACGAGCCCTTCTTCGCCTTGAGCGGGGCCGACGACAGCACGCCGACCAGACCGCGCTTGGGCACCGAACGACCGGGCGCGGCCATCCCCGAGTTACCGAGGAAAGCCTGCTTGCCGATGCGCGCCGGCGCGACGTGCAGCCAGCCGTGGCCGAGTTCGTAGGTGGCGACCATGGTGTCGTCCGCGAGGAACGCGCCGCTGTCGACCTGGGTCATCTTCGGCAGCGCGAGGACGGTGGACGCCTCGACGTTGCGGCCGACCTTCGCCCCGAGCATCCGGAGCCAGACCGGGGTGAACAGGCTGGCGTACAAGGGGAACAGCCCTTCACGCGCCATGCCCATCAGCCGTTCGGTCGCCCAGACCTGCCACGCGACGCGGCCGTGCACGGGGTGATACCCCTCGACCATGCCGATGCTCAGCGAACGGACGCCGACGAGCACGAGCAGGGCGTACGTCAGGAAGTACGCGACGGTGGCGAGCGGCGTGAACAGCAGCGCCTGGCCGAGCGCGGCGCCCAGCGAAGGCGCGCCGGTGATCGCGTAGCCCAGCACCGCGACGGCGGGCAGGGCGGCGACGGCGGGCAGCAGCCCCAGCGCGACCGAAGTCGCGCCGTAGACCGACGCCCAGAAGCGCGAACGCGGCGGGCGGCTCTCGGGCCACTTCAGCGCGTCCTTGGCGGCGCGGGCGGCGGGGGCACCGGCCCAGCGCTGCCCGGCGGGCACGTTGCCGCGGACGGTCGACCCGGCCGCGATCTCCGAACCCTTGCCGATCCGCGCGCCGGGGAACAGCGTGCTGCGCGCGCCGATCCGCGCGTCGGCGCCGATCCGGATCTTGCCGATGTGCACGAGATCGCCGTCCACCCAGTGCCCGGTCAGATCGACCTCGGGTTCGACGGCGGCACCGCGGCCGAGTTTCAGCATGCCGGTGACCGGCGGCGGCGAGTGCAGGTCGACGTCCTTGGCGATCCGCGCGCCGAGGGCCTTGGCGTACGTCGTCATCCAGGAAGCGCCCGCGACACTGTCCGCGCCGCTGAACTCCGCGAGCTTCTCGGCCGTCCACAGTCGCAAGTGGACACTCCCGCCGCGCGGGTAGCTGCCCGGACGGACACCGCGCAGCAGCAGCCGGGCACCGGTCGCCGAGATCGCGATCCGGCCCGCCGGGCTGAACAGCGCGATCCAGGCGGCGGCGATCCACGCCCAGTGCACCGTCGGCGCCCAGGCGAAACCGGCCAGCGACAGCACGTTCGACAGCGTCGCGGCGATCGTCGTCCAGCGCAGGCCGACCAGGCCTATGAGCGGGATCATCAGCAACGACTGGATGATCCCGGCCTTGCGCGGTGTCGGCGCGACGTCGCGGCGTTCGGTCTTCTCGCCGCTCAGCGCGTCCAGCATCGACGCGAGCGCGCCGAGCTTCGGGTTGGCGTAGATGTCGCTCACCGACACCTGCGGGTGCCGGGTGCGGATCCGCGCGATCAGCTGCGCGGCCGTCAGGCTGCCGCCGCCGTTGGTGAAGAAGTCGGCCTTCGGGTTGTCGACCGAGACGCCCAGGATTTCCGCCCAGCCTTCGGCGAGCCAGCTCTCCGTCGGCGACAGACCGGATTTCGCGGCGTCCACAGTGGACAGCGGCCAGGGCAGCGCGTTGCGGTCGACCTTGCCGGAGGTGCGCGTCGGCAGGTCTTCGACCAGCGCCAGCAGCGGGACGAGCGCGGCGGGCAGCTGCTCGCGCAGGCGCGTCGCGGCCTCGTCGTGGTCGAAGGCGACCCCGTCCGCGGGCACGACATACCCGACGAGCACCTGGTTACCCGCCTTGGTGCGGCGGATCGCGGCCGCGGCGCCCTGCACACCGGGCAGAGCCTGGAGCGCGGCGTCGACCTCGCCGAGTTCGATGCGGCGGCCGCCGAGCTTGACCTGCTCGTCGAGCCGCCCGAGGAACAGCAGGCCCTCGGCCTCCGCACGGACCATGTCACCGCTGCGGTACGCGCGGCGCCAGCCCAGCGAGGGCAGCGGCGCGAACTTCTCGGCGTCCTTCTCCGGGTCCAGGTAGCGGGCCAGGCCGACGCCGCCGATGACCAGCTCGCCGGTCTCCCCCATCGCGACCGGCTCGCCCGCCTCGTTGACCACGGCGAGCTGCCAGCCCGCCAGCGGCAGGCCGATCCGGACGGGTCCCTCGCCGGTCATCTGCGCGGCGCAGGCGACGACGGTGGCCTCGGTCGGGCCGTAGGTGTTCCAGACTTCGCGGCCTTCGACGGCGACGCGCTCGGCCAGCTCGGGCGGGCAGGCTTCGCCGCCGAAGATCAGCAGGCGGACGTCTTCGAGCGCGTCGGCGGGCCACAGCGCTGCCAGCGTCGGAACGGTCGAGACGACGGTGATGCCCTGCGCGACCAGCCACGGGCCGAGGTCCACGCCGGTGCGCACGAGCGAACGCGGCGCCGGCACCAGGCAAGCGCCGTGCCGCCAGGCGAGCCACATCTCCTCGCAGGACGCGTCGAACGCGACGGACAGGCCGGCGAGCACGCGGTCACCGGGGCCGATCGGCTCCTCGGTGAGGAACAGCTGGGCTTCGGCGTCGACGAAGGCGGCCGCGGACGCGTGCGAGACCGCGACGCCCTTCGGCTTTCCGGTCGAACCGGAGGTGAAGATGATCCAGGCGTCGTCGGTCGGCGCGGGGGCGCCTTCGATCCCGCCCGGCGAGCCGAGCACGGTGATCGCGCCGCCGTCGGTGAGGACGGCGGCGACGTCGGCCTCACCGAAGACCAGTTCGGCGCGCTCCTCCGGGTCGTCCGCGTCGACAGGCACGTAGGCGGCGCCGACGGACAGGATGGCGAGGATCGCGACGTAGAGCTCCGCGGTGCCGGAGGAGATCCGGACGCCCACACGGACGCCGACGCCGACGCCGTTGGCGGTCAGCTTGCGGCCGTAGGCGTCGATCTCCTCGACGAGCTTGCGGTAGGACAGCGTGGTCTCGCCGTCGTCGATCGCGCCCGCGTTGGGGTGGCGGGCGGCGGTCTCGGCGAGGATGTCGATCAGGGTGCGCTCACCGGCGCCGAGACCGGACCAGAAGAGGGCGCGGTCGGCGACGGGAGCCGGGGACGGGGCGACGGTGACGTCGGCGACACAGGCGATCGGCCGCGAATCTGCGGTCAGTGTCATCGGCTCATCACCGCGGACAGAACAAAGCCATGGGCGCGCAAGCCCATCACACACCTTTCGCGAAGTGCGTCATTCGGGCTCGCTCTCCGAATGAGGCGCCCGCCAGCAGACCGTCCACTTTACCGCAGGTGGACGACATATCTCGGGAGGATCTCGACAGAGTGTCGAACCTCACCGGGGGCACGCCGAATGCCGAGGTCATCGACGTGCCCACCCAGTGAACTATTCACCTACATAGTGGGAATTCAGCGAGTCTTCGGTTTTCCGGCCGCTTTTCCGCCGACCTTCGGCCTTTGCTTCTTTTCGCGTACCCGCACATTCACCCGGACGGGGCTGCCTTCGAAGCCGAATCGCTCACGGAACTTGCGTTCGATGAACCGCCGATAGCCCGCTTCGAGGAATCCGGTGGTGAAAAGGACCAGCGTCGGCGGCCGAATGCCCGCCTGGGTCGCGAAGAGCACCTTCGGCTGCTTGCCGCCGCGCACCGGCGGCGGGGTCGCCGCGATGAGGTCGGCCAGCCAGCCGTTCAGCTGACCGGTGGGAACCCGCTGGTCCCAGGACTTCAGCGCGGTCCGCAGCGCGGGCGCGAGCTTGCGCACGGACCGGCCGGTGAGCGCCGAGATGTTGACCTTGTCCGCCCACGGCACCCGCACCAGACCGCGGTCCAGTTCGCGGACCATGGCGTGGCGGCGGTCCTCGTCGACGAGGTCCCACTTGTTGAACGCGAGCACGCACGCGCGGCCCGCCTCGACGACCATAGTCAGCACGCGCAGGTCCTGCTCGGACAGCGGTTCGGCGGCGTCCAGCAGCACGATCGCGACCTCGGCCGCGTCGATCGCGGTCTTGGTCCGCAAGGAGGCGTAGTACTCCGCGCCGTTGGCCGAGTTGACGCGCTTGCGCAGGCCCGCCGTGTCGACGAACCGCCAGGTCTCGCCGTCGAGCTCGACCAGCGAGTCGACCGGGTCGACGGTGGTGCCGGCGACCGAGTCCACGACGGACCGCTCCTCGCCGGAGAGCTTGTTCAGCAGGCTGGACTTGCCCACGTTCGGCTTGCCGACCAGCGCGACCCGGCGCGGACCGGCGGTGGCGCGTTCGCCGTCGCGCGGCATCGACGGCAGCGACTTGACGATGGCGTCGAGCAGGTCGCCCGAGCTGCGCCCGTGCAGCGCGCTGACCGGGTACGGCTCGCCGAGGCCGAGCGACCACAGCGACGCGGTGTCGGCGAGCAGGCGGTCGTCGTCGACCTTGTTGGCGGCGAGCAGCACCGGCTTCTTCGAGCGGCGCAGCACCTTGGAAACGGCCTCGTCGGTCGCCGTCGCGCCGACACTGGCGTCGATCACCAGCAGCACCGCGTCGGCGGTGGCCATCGCCATCTCGGCCTGTGCGGCGACGGAGGCCTGCAACCCGGTCGCGTCCGGCTCCCAGCCGCCCGTGTCGACAAGGGTGAACCGGCGGCCCGCCCAGAAGGCGTCGTAGGCGACGCGGTCCCTGGTCACGCCCGGGACATCCTGCACGACGGCCTCGCGGCGGCCGAGGATGCGGTTGACCAGGGTCGACTTCCCGACGTTCGGCCTGCCGACGACGGCGAGGACCGGCTGCGCGAGCTGGGCCTCTTCCTCGGCCTCGCCCGCGGCGATCTGCGCGTCCAGCGCGGTGAATTCGGACTCGTCGGACCAGGAGCCGTCGATCTCGCCGACTCCGTCAAGCTCTGTCATCGCTTACTTCACATTCTGTCGCGTGTCTTGGGAGCCCGTGCTCCAAGCGCCATTCGTCCAGTGCCTTCACGAGGTCCGCGAGCGCGATGCGAAGCCGCTCGGTTCCCTCCTCCAGCCCTGTCCTTCCCTTCCCGATCGCGGGAGTGAAAGGTTCGCCGACCAGGATGTCGACGCGTGGCCGCCAGCGCCTCTTGGCACCGGCGGGTTTGTACGTCCCCCGAGTGGCGACCGGAACCACGGTCGCGTTCCCGGCGCGGACCAGGAAGGCCACGCCGCGCTCGAAGTTTTCGGCGTCACCGAGGCCGCGGGTGCCTTCGGGGAAGATCCCGACCGCGCCACCGTCCTCGAGCACCTTGACCGCCGCCATCAGCGGCTTGCGGTCCACCGCGCCCCGTTTCACCGGGATCTGGCCCAGTTTCGGGAAGAACCAGCCGACGAAGCCCTTGAAGAGCTCCGCCTTGACCAGGAACGCGGTGCGCCGCGAGAACATTCCGAACAGCAGCGCCGGTTCCGCCATCGAGCTGTGGTTGGCCATGAACACCACCGGCCCGGACGCCGGGACCCGCTCGGCACCGTGGACCCGGACCCGGAACGCGGGCCGGACGATGAACTTCGAGATCCCCCGGCCGAAGGTGTGGAACGGGTCGCTCGCGCCCTCGGGCAGTCCTTTCGCGCTCACCGTGCGACCTCGGCGGGGCAGCCTTCGAGAAGTCCGCGGTGCAGGGCCAGTTCCGCCAGCGCGACGATCACCTGGTCGATGTTGAGCGCCGAGGTGTCCACCTCGACGGCGTCTTCGGCCGCGCGCAGCGGCGACGCCGCCCGCGTGGAGTCCAGGCGATCGCGTCGTTCCACCGCGGCCTTCGCACCGTCCACGGTGGACTCGCGACCGGCGGCGGAGTCCTGCGCGCTGCGGCGGGCGGCGCGGACCTCGGCCGAGGCGGTGAGGAAGATCTTGAGCGGGGCTTCCGGCGAGACGACGGTGCCGATGTCGCGGCCCTCGACCACGATGCCGCCGACCCGGTCGAGCACCTCCGCGATGATCTCGCGCTGCCGGGTGACCAGCAATTCGCGGACGGCGGGGACGGCCGAAACCGGCGACACCGCGGTGGTGACGTCCGCGCCGCGGATCTCGGCGGAGACGTCCTCACCCGCGAGGGTGACGGTCGCTTCGTCGGGGCTGGTCCCGATGCCGAACTCGGCTTTCCGGGCGACGTCGGCGATCGCGTCCGCGTCGGCCAGGTCCGTCCCGGCGCGCAGGACGGCGAGGGTGATCATGCGGTACATCGCGCCCGTGTCGAGGTAGCCGGCGCCGAGCTTCGTCGCGAGCTTCCGCGAAACCGTGGATTTCCCGGTTCCGGACGGGCCGTCCATCGCGACCACACCACGCAGGGCTCCCGCCACCGAAACTCTCCTCAGCTCATCCGTCGCTCATCTGATCGACGTCCATTCTGCCTGGTGACGAACGACACGCCTCGACCGCCCACGGCGAAGTGGCCATATCCAGACTCTAGCAACGCTAGACAAGCTATCGACACTATTGCTAGCGTCCGCACTGTTCCTAGCACCGCTAGCTTCCGGAGTCGGAGACCATGACCAGAATCAAGATCGCTTACGCCCTGTCCATCGCCCTCGTGCTCTTCGTCCTCTACTTCGGCACCGGTTACGTGTTCTTCCCGGAGACCCAGACCGGCGGCTTCGGCCTGCCGGTCATGCCGTCGAAGGGCGACCCGTTCCTCGCGATCAAGGGCGTCCGGGACATCGGCACGGCGCTCGTGCTGCTCGCGCTGCTCCTGCTCCGGAACGTCCGCGCGGTGGGCTGGGGGCTGCTGGCGCTGGCGTTCATCCCGATCGGCGACATGCTGATCGTGTTGACCCACAACGGTTCCCCCGGAGCCGCGTTCGGCATCCACGGCGCGACGGCCGCCCTGATGGTGGTGATCTCGGCGTTGTTCCTGATCCGCCCCGCGCAAAACGGACAGTGAGTTATCGTTGTTCACGTGAACGTCGAAGTGACCCCGCTCCCTGGAATAGGCGTCCGTAAGGACTTCGCCACCCGTCACGGCCGTCGTGTCGGTGTGGTGACCCATCGCGATGGACACGTCGAACTGATCGTGTCCAAAACGGACGATCCCGACGCCTGCCTGGCCTCACTTCCGCTCACCACCGACGAGGCGGGCGCGCTGGCGAACCTGCTCGGCGCGCCCCAGCTGGTCGCCCAGCTCACCGAAGAGCACCGGGACCTGCCTGGCATCAACACCAAGCAGCTGCCGATCAAGGCGTCGTCGCCGTTCGACGGGCGGACGCTGGGCGACACCGCCATGCGGACGCGGACGAGCGTCTCGGTGGTCGCGGTGATGCGGGCCGGTCAGGTCCACCCCTCCCCCAACCCGGACTTCAACCTCACCGCGGGCGACGTGCTCGTCGCGGTCGGGACGTCCGAGGGACTGGAGGCCGCCGTCAAGATCTTGAAGTACGGCTGATCGCGGATGGATCACACCGCACTGTCCTTGATCGAACTCGGGGCGGTCTTCTTCGGGCTGGGCGCGTTGGGACGCCTCGCCGGGAAGATCGGGATGTCCCCGATCCCGCTGTACCTGATCGGCGGCCTGTGCTTCGGGCAGGGCGGGCTGATCCCGCTCGGCGACATCGGCGACTTCACCCACCTCGCCAGCGAGATCGGTGTCGTCCTGCTGCTGCTCCTGCTGGGCCTGGAGTACTCGGCGGCCGAACTGTTCACCGGGCTGAAACGCTCGTGGATGGCGGGCGTCGTGGACATCGTCCTCAACGCCGCGCCGGGCGCGATCGTCGCGCTCATCCTCGGCTGGGGACCGATCGGCGCGATCGTCATGGCAGGCGTCACGTACATCTCGTCGTCCGGGATCATCGCGAAGGTACTCGGCGACCTGGGGCGGCTCGGTAACCGGGAAACGCCGGTGGTGCTGTCGATCCTGGTGTTCGAAGACCTGGTGATGGCGCTGTACCTGCCGATCCTCACCGCGGTCCTCGGGGGCGTGAGCTTCCTCGGCGGTTTGAAGGCCGTCGGGATCTCGCTGATGGTGATCACGGTGGTGCTGGTGATCGCGCTGAAGTTCGGCCGGTACGTCTCCGCGGCGGTGGACAGCCCGGACCGCGAGGTATTCCTCCTCAAGGTCCTCGGCGCCGCGCTGCTGGTGGCCGGTGTCGCCTCGGCGATGCAGGTGTCGGCGGCGGTCGGCGCGTTCCTGCTCGGCATCGCGATCTCGGGTTCGACGGCGGAGAACGCGACGCACATGCTCGAACCGCTGCGGGATCTCTTCGCGGCCGTGTTCTTCGTCGTGTTCGGGCTCAACACCAACCCCGCGTCGATCCCGCCCGTACTCGGCTGGGCAGTCGTCCTGGCGGTGGCGACCACGCTCACGAAGGTCGGCACCGGCTGGTGGGCCGCGCGAAGACAAGGCATCGGGAACATGGGCCGGGCTCGTGCCGGAGCGGCGCTGGTCGCCCGAGGCGAGTTCTCGATCGTCATCGCCGGGCTGGCGGTGGCGGCGGGCGCGGTGACCGGCGAACTCGCGGCGCTCGCGACGGCGTACGTGCTCCTGATGGCGATCCTCGGCCCGACGGCCGCGCGGATCGTGGAACCGGTGGCGCGCGCTTTGCAGCGGAAGCCTTTCGGGTCGAAGAGCCCCGCCTCGCAGACCGGCTGACCTTCGGGTCGCCTCAAGTACATGAAGGCCCCTTCCTTGCGCTAGACGTAAGGAAGGGGGCCTTCATGTACTTCACTGAGCCGAATTGTGACGACCGGGGGTCCGTGAAGGCCTGGTGCAGGCCATCGCCTTCCGCCGGGTGCAGCCCTGGCGGGAGAGGGTCGCGAAAGCCACTTTCGCAACCCTCAACGTTGTGAAAGCCACTTTCGCAACACCGGGCGCCGGGCAGCACGGGGTCGCACGGGTCGTGAGCGGCGACGGCGATTACGGAGAGATGGCGTCCGCGATCCGCCGGTCGGCTTCTCCGGTCCCTGTTCCCAATGTCGCATTCGAGACGTTCAGCGACTCGAATGCGACATTGGGGACATCGTCGCCGAGACCACGCCACCTTCGCCTTGCCCCACGCCACTCTCGACCACCCGACCCCTCAGTCCCGGCGCCCCACTCACCTGAAGTACATGAAGGCCCCCTTCCTTGCGCTAGACGTAAGGAAGGGGGCCTTCATGTACTTCAGCGGTGTGACTACTGGTGCACCTGGGGCGACTTGGCGATCGCCAAGTCCGTGAAGAGCCCTAGCCGCGCTCAAGCCCCGAAACAGTGGCGGGAGCGATCTGCGCCGGAGCCACCGGAAGCGCCGCCGGAACGGCCGACGGACCCGAGCCCACCACAGGCAGCGCCAGCGACGTCTTGCCGAGGTCCACCGTGATCTTCGGGTACTGCGACGGGCCCGAGATGAACGAGCCGTCCGTCCCGCCGATGATCAGCGCGAGCTGATGTCCTCGCGGGACGACATGATCCGTACTCGCCAGCCGGAACGTCATCGTGTACGGCTGCCCCGGCGTCAGCGGCGACTCCTGGCTGAGCGAGCGGTAGTTGGCCAGATCCGCCCAGCCGCGGCTGATGATGTTCAGCCCCACCGAGACCGAGTCGGTGCTCGTGTTCAGGTAGCAGGCGTCGTTGCCCGTCGCGCTCGAACCCCAGCACGACTGGGTCAGCTCGTTCTTGATGCCTTCCTTGGGCCCGGTGTAGTTCCGGATGGTCGCCGGGCCGTAGTCCACCAGGATCGCCGAGAGCCGCGCGGTGGACGTCGACGGCGTCGCGGTCACAGTCACCTTCGCCGTTCCGGAGACCTGGAGGTCCTTCGCGAGCGCGCCGGTGCTGAACAGCACGCGCCCGTTCGAGGTCTCCGTCGGCCGCGCGGCCCAGCTGTTCGAAGACTGGCCGGAAGAGTCCGTGAACGACGCCGTGCCCGTGCCCGCGGTCGTGCCGAGCGTGCCGACGCCCGGAGTGCCGCCGGAAGCGGGCCGCAGGGTGACGGCGCTTCCCGCCGGCCACGCGGGCTGGTCCACCCAGACGTCGGGCTCACGCTCCACGCTCGCGCCCGGCGTCTTCTCGATGCCGTTGTCGACACCGAGCAGGTAGTGGTCGAACCACTTGTGCAGGGTGTCGACCCACGCCGAGCGCCGGTAGTCGAACGGGTCGACGTGGCCTGCCTGCGTCAGCCAGATCTTGCGCTCGACGTTCAGCGCCTCCCACCACTGCCCGAAGTTGATCGTCTTGACGTTGAGGTCGCCCAGGCCGTGCGAAGCGAGAACGCTGGCCTTCACCTTCGAGGCGCTCTGGACGTAGTCCCGGTCGAGCCAGAACGCGTTGTAGTCGCCGTTCGAGGTCGCGCCCGCGGTGAGTTTCTGGTTCGCCGCAGCGCAATTCTGGCCACCGTTGCGCTGGGACACGGTCTGCGCCAGCCCCGCCGGGCTGCCCTGGCGCAGGCTCGCGCCGTCGGAGCGGTAGTAGTCGTACCAGGAGCTGATGGCGCCGATCGGCACGATGGTCTTGAGCCCGTCGACGCCGGTCGCGGCGACGCCGTTGGCGACCGTGCCGTCATAGGACTTCCCGATCATGCCGACCGCGCCCGTCGACCACGACGCGTTCGTCCTGGCCGAACCGGTCGCCGTCGTGTAGCCGTTCGCCCGGCCGTTGAGCCAGTCGACGACCTTGCGCGCCGAGTTGATGTCCGAAGGCCCGCCGATGTCCGTGCAGCCGCGGGACTTGTTGGTACCGGCCAGATCCACCAGGACGACGGCGTACCCGCGGGGCACGAAGAAGTTGTCGTAGTAGAGCGGGAACCCGACCGGCCTGCCCGCCGAGTCGTAGGTCTTGAGCTCGCTCTCGTTGCCGCGACCGCAGCACGAGTAGTACGGGCTCGCGTCCATGATGACCGGGACCTTCTTGCCCTGCGCCGCGGCTTCCTTCGGCCGGATGATGTCGGCGGCGACCCGGTCGGAGCGGCCGTCGCCGTCCCCGTCGAGGCCGATGTCGACCCAGGCCGTCTCGCGGACGGCCTGGGCGAAGTCGTAGACCGGTTCGCTGCCCCGCGGTTTCGCCGCGGACTGCGGCGCCGCGACCACCGCCGCGGCCACCGCCAAAATCCCTGCCAGCACGACTCTTTTCACGGTTGAGCCCTTCCCCGTCGGCTGAAAGCCCGTCAGAAAGAGCTAAACGCGATCATCGCGAACGCAGTAGAGCGGAAAGTCGTGGTTACAGATCGACGGCGCGGTAGAGCGAGCCGACCTCGCCCCGGTTCAGCCGCCGGATCGAGCCCGACCGCTGCGCGCCGAGCTGGACGTCGCCGAGCGCGGTCCGGACCAGTTTGCGCACCGGGTGACCGGTGGCCGCCATCAGCCGCCGCACGATGTGCTTGCGACCTTCGTGGATGACCAGTTCGATCTGGGTCCGCCCGGCCAGCATGTCCTTGACCCGGAACTGGTCGACCTTCACGATGCCGTCCGGCAGCTCGAAGCCCGCCCGCAGTTCCTTGCCGAGTCCACGCGGGACGATGCCCTCGACCTCGGCGAAGTAGGTCTTCAGAACCTGGAACGACGGGTGCATCAGCCGGTGGCCGAGGTCTCCGTCGTTGGTGAGCAGCAGGAGGCCTTCGGTGTTCTCGTCGAGCCTGCCGACGTGCACGATGCCGGGCGTCTCCTCGTACCGGCCGCGCAGGTAGTCGCCGACGCACGGGCGGCCGCGGTCGTCGCTCATCGTGCTGTGCACGCCCTTGGGCTTGTTCAGCACGAGGTACACGAGGTCCTCGCGGACCTGGACGCGGGTGCCGTCCACGTGGATCACGGAGTTGTCCGGATCGACCCGGCGGCCGAGTTCGGTGACCACCTTGCCGTCCACGCTCACGCGACCGCGCACGATCAGGTCCTCGGCCGCGCGCCGCGAGGCGACGCCGGCCTGCGAAAGGACCTTCTGCAGCCGAATGCCGTCGGGATGCGGGTCAGATGTCATCGATGGTGTCCACTTCGGGTAGCAACGGAGCGATGGGCGGAAGGTCGGCCAGGGACGACAGGCCCAGTCGCTCCAGGAACAGCTCGGTCGTCACGTACAGCGTGCCAGTGGTTTCGGGGTCGGTCCCCATCTCCTCGATCAGGCCGCGCGCGAGCAGCGTCCTGATCACCCCGTCCACGTTCACACCCCGGACGGCGGCGACCCTGGCCCTGGTCACCGGCTGCCGGTAGGCGATCACGGCGAGGCTCTCCAGTGCGGCTCGCGTCAGCTTGGAACGCTGGCCGTCGAGCAGAAGCTTCTCCACGAACGGGGCATAGACGTCCCTAGTGTAGAACCGCCACCCTTCGCCGACTCGGCGCAGGTCGATTCCGCTGGTCCGGTCGGTGAACTTCTGCGACATCGTGCGCAGCGCCACGGTCACCCGCGACACGGGCTGGCCGACCGTCTCGGCGAGCGACTCCTCGTTGATCGGCGAGTCGACGACCAGGAGCAGCGCCTCGAGAGCCGCTTCGAGTGCCTCGTCGGAGGTGACGTCGGGGTAGTCGCCGTCACCGGCGGCCACGAGCCCTTCGTCGGCGGGCGGCTCCGGCTCGGCGACAGGAGCCTCGGTCGTGTCCGGCTCCGAAGTCTCTTCGGGCTCCACCGGGCTCGCTTCGGTGTTCTCGGTCTCTTCGGTGTTCTCCGGGCTCACCCGTACTCCTCGTCCTCGACGGCGGCGCGGTCGTGTTCGGCCGCCACCGACGCCTCCGCCACGGACCCGCCGGTCCAGCGCACGTACAGTTCGGCGAGCGCCTCGAGCTGCTCGAACTGGACCGAGGACTCCCGGTACAGCTCCAGCAGCGCGAGGAACCGCGCCACGATCTCGACGGTGTGCTCGCAGTCCTCGACAAGCTCGCTGAAGGTCGCTTCGCCTCGTTCCGCGAGCTTGAGCCGCAGCAGCGCGGCGTGCTCGCGCACCGAGACCCGTCCCATGTGGATGTGCGCGATCGACACCGTCGGCGGCGGCTTCGGTTTGAAGACCGCGACCGCGATCTCGGAGAACTTCCCCACGTCGACGCCGAGCATCACCTCGGGCAGCAAGCCCATGAACCGGTCTTCGAGCGCCACCGAGCGCGGGTAGCGCCGCAGCGCGCCGGCCTCCAGCTCGCCGAACAGGGCCGCGACCTGCTTGTACGCCCGGTATTGCAACACCCGCGCGAACAACAGGTCCCGTGCTTCGAGCAGAGCGAGGTCGTCTTCGCTCTCCACCTCGGCGGCGGGCAGCAACCGCGCCGCCTTCAGGTCGAGCAGGGTCGCCGCGATGACCAGGAACTCGGTCGTCTCGTCGAGGTTCCATTCCGTGCCGAGCGCGCGGGTGTAGGCGATGAAATCGTCCGTGACCCGGTGCAGCGCGACCTCGGTGACGTCGAGCTGGTGCTGCGAGATCAGCTGGAGCAGCAGGTCGAAGGGCCCCTGGAAGTTCGCCAGGTTCACCTTGAACTTGGACGTGCTCAGCTCTTCACTGGCCAGTCCTTCGGGGACCATCCCGCCGTGCACGGTTTCGTGCACGACAGGGGTCTCTTCTGCTTCTGTCCGCTCGACCGGCTCCGGGCCGCTGGGAGCAGCCGCGGCCGGGTCGTCCATCAGTTCTCGGTCTCTTTCCCGTCCTCGGCGCCCGCCCGCAATCGCTGGACGAGTACCGACTCCTCACCCGCCGCGTCGAAATCGGCCAGCAGGACGGCCACCGCCTCGCGGACCAGCCTGCCGCGGTCGAGCACGAGCCCGTGCTTCGCTCGGAGGTTCAGCCTGGCCTGCTCCATCGCCAGCAGTTCGTCGCCGGAGACGTAGACGGTGATCTTCGCGTCGTGCTTGGTCCGCCCCGAACCGCTGCGCGCGGCGCGGGTCAGCCGGTCGTTGTGCGCTGTCTCGTCCCCGGAACCGTTCCCGTCGCCGTTCCCCGTCGAGGGGGCGGGCTGCGCGGGCGCGGGCGGGAGATCGAGGGCCGGGCTGGAGGTGATCCTGAAGAGTTCGGACGCTCCGGGCAGGGAAGCTCGCCTGCTCACCGAGCGATCACCTCACGTGCCAGCGCGCGATAGGCCGCCGCGCCGGCTGATTTGGGAGCCCACGTCGTGATCGGCTCGCCCGCGACCGTCGTCTCGGGGAACCGCACGGTGCGGTTGATCACCGTGTCGAACACGGTATCGCCGAATGCCTCCACCACTCTCGCCATGACCTCCTTCGAGTGCAGGGTTCTCGGGTCGTACATGGTGGCGAGAATCCCGGTGATGTCCAGTTTGGGGTTGAGGCGTTCCTGCACCTTCTCGATGGTGTCGATCAGGAGCGCTACGCCTCGCAGACTGAAGAACTCGCACTCCAGCGGGATGATCACACCGTCCGCGGCGGTCAGTGCGTTCACCGTCAGCAGGCCTAGCGAGGGCTGGCAGTCGACAAGAACATAGTCGTAGTCGTTCATGACCGGACGAAGGACCCGTAACAAAGTGTGTTCGCGCCCTACCTCTGCGACCAACTGGACCTCGGCCGCGGACAGGTCGATGTTGCTCGGCAGCAGGTCGACGCCGTCCACGCGGGTCTTCCGGATGACGTCGGTGATGCTGACCGAGCGCTCCATGATGACGTTGTAGACCGTCTGGTCCAGCTCGTGCGGCTGAATGCCGAGGCCGACCGAAAGCGCGCCCTGGGGATCGAAGTCGACCAGCAGCACCCGGCGGCCGCATTCGGCGAGCGCCGCGCCCAGGTTGATGGTCGAGGTCGTCTTGCCGACGCCGCCCTTCTGGTTGCACATGGCCATCACGAGTGCGGGGCCGTGCCGTTCCAGCGGCGGCGGATCGGGGATCTCGCGATACGGACGGCCCGTCGGGCCGATGGCGTCGACGTCGCGTTCCTGCTGCTTGGCTTCTTTGGCATCTTTGGCGCGCTTGGCCTTGCGGCCGCGGGAAGAGATCGTGTCCTCCGACGGTTCGTCGCCGTCGTGTTCGGCGGGGGTTGCGATGGTCACCTGGCTGAGGCTCGCGGCAGCCGAACCGGCGGACGCGGACGGCTTCGCCGGCTCGTTCGGTGTCGACATAACGCGAAAGCTCCTCTTCGGCAGGATCCTCGGCAGCCTATGCGCGATTCGCGAGTCGAGCCAACGAGGCACGCCGGGATCGACCGGGTCGATTAGCCGAGCGCGCGGGGATGTGCTGTCGCGTAAACCTCGCGGAGCGTGTTGACCGTGACCAGCGTGTACACCTGGGTGGTGGTCACCGAAGCGTGGCCGAGCAGTTCCTGTACGACGCGGACGTCAGCGCCGCCTTCGAGAAGATGCGTCGCGAAGGAATGGCGCAACGTATGCGGGGAAACGCCCGCCGTGATGCCCGCGGATTCCGCGGTGTCCTTGAGGACCTGCCACGCGCTCTGCCGGGACAGCCGGGAGCCGCGCGCGTTCAGGAACATCGCCGGCGTCCCCCGGCCATGGACGGCGAGCGCCGGCCGCGCCCGGACGAGATACGCGTGCACCGCTTCGAGCGCGGGGCGGCCGATCGGCACGATGCGCTGTTTGCCGCCCTTGCCGTCGAGCAGCACCGTCCGTTCCGCGTCGTCGATGTCGTCGACGTCGAGCCCGACGGCCTCGGAGATCCGCGCGCCGGTGGAGTAGAGCAGTTCCAGCAGCGCCCGGTCCCGCAGCGGCCGTTCGCCCTCGGGCGACGGGGTTTCCAGCAGCTTAAGCACGTCACCGACCGGCAGCGCCTTGGGCAGCCGTTTGGCCGCCGCGGGCGGACGGACCTCGCGGGCCGGGTCGTGCTCGGTGATGCCGTCGGCGTGCGCGAACTTGTGCAGCCCTCGCACCGCGACCAGCGCGCGAGCGGCCGAAGAGGCGGCAAGCGGCTGATGGTCTTCGTCGCCTTCGCGCAGCGCGGCGCCGAACGAGGTGATGTGCGCCGAGGTGACGTCGGCGAAGCGCTCGACGTCGGCGCCGCCGAGATACGCGGTGTACCGGCGCAGGTCGCGGGAGTAGCTGTCGAGGGTGTTCCGCGCGGTTCCGCGCTCGACCACCAGATGGTCGAGGTAAGCGGCGACCACCTGGGCGACTCCGGCACCGCCAGCCCGTGACACACGGACACTCTAGGACCACCGGGACCCGTTCGGGTGTTCGCCGCGCGTACCCGCGTCAAGGGTGTGAAACGGGCTACCTTGGGACCATGTCCCAGCAACCGGACCCGGAGGAGATGCGCGTCGGCACCGCCGAGCGCGAAGAGGCGGCGCGCCTGCTCGCCGACCACTACAGCCAGGGGAGGATCACTCCGGACGAATACGAGGGCCGCGTTCTCGCCGCGTACGAGGCCGTGACGTTCGGCGAAATCCGGCCACTGTTCCAGGACCTGCCCGCGCCGCATCCCGCGTACCTGGCGCCGCCGCCACGTTTCGAGCCGCCGCCGTTCGTCCCCGTCTACCAGCAGCCGGCCGTGCTCCTGCCGTACTCGCCGAAGTCGAAGGTCGCCGCCGGGGTGCTCCAGATCGTGCTGCCGTTCGGGATCGGGCGCTTCTACACCGGCCACGTCGGGATCGCGCTCGCCCAGCTGGCGGTCGTGGTGTTCACGTGCGGCATCGGGGTGGTGTGGCCGATAGTGGACGGAATCGTCCTGTTGGCGAACGGTGGCACCGACGCGCAGGGACACCGTCTCCGCGACTGAGCTCCTCCGCCCAAAGAACGTCATGAGGGGTCCCCATAGGACATATTTCGTCCTAAGGGGACCCCTCATGACACGAGACGCTAGAGGCCGCGTGAAGCGAACTTCGTCGGCCGGGTCTCCCAAGGAGCGTCCGAGGGCCGCGAAGAAGCCGCCCCCGAAAGCACCGCGTGCGCGGCCAGCACGCCGCCGACGGTCGCCCCGTTCACCAGCTCGCCGCCCAGGGCCATCCGGACCGCCTCGGCGAGCGGGAACTTCCGCATGACGAGGTCGGCCTCCTCCTCGCCGAGGACCTCCCTGTCCACTTCGGACAGTTCACGGGCGAGGTAGACGCGGACGACCTCGTCGGTGAAGCCGGGCGACGCCGCGACGTCGACCAGGGTCTCCCAGCGCTCGGCACTGAGCCCGACCTCCTCGACCAGCTCGCGTTTCGCCGCGCCGACGGGGTCCTCCCCCGCCTTGTCGATCAGCCCGGCGGGCAGTTCCCACAGCCGCCGGCCGACCGGATGGCGGTACTGGTGGATCAGCGTCACCATGCCGTCGGCGTCCAGCGCGACGACGGCGACCGCGCCGAGGTGTTCGACGACCTCACGGCGGGCGGTGCCGCCGCCGGGCATCACGACCTCGTCGACCCGCAGGCCCACGACCCGTCCGATGTGGACGTCCCTTGTGGACGCGACGGTGAACTCGTGCTTGCCGGGCTCGGTCACCGGGCTCCCGTCTGAGCGGCCTCGGGCAGCTCGACCGGCAGCCGCTCGGCGACCTTGCGGTCCACGACGGCCTTCACGAACGCGCTGAACAGCGGGTGCGGACGGGTCGGGCGGCTCTTGAGCTCCGGGTGCGCCTGGGTACCGACGAAGAACGGGTGCTTGTCGGCGGGCAGCTCCACGAACTCGACCAGGTGGTCGTCGGGCGAGGTGCCCGAGAACACCAGACCGGCGTCGGAAAGGCGCTTGCGGTAGGCGTTGTTGACCTCGTAGCGGTGACGGTGCCGCTCGGAGACCTCGGTGCTGCCGTACGCCTTCGCGACCTGCGAGCCCGGCTTGAGCTTCGCGATGTAGGCGCCGAGCCGCATCGTGCCACCCATGTCGCGCTCGCCCGCGACGACGTCGCGCTGGTCCGCCATCGTGGAGATGACCGGGTTCGGGCCGTCTTCGAACTCGGCCGAGTTCGCGTCCTTGATGCCCGCCAGGTTCCGCGCCGCGTCGATCACCATGCACTGCAGGCCGAGGCACAGGCCCAGCAGCGGCAGCCCGTGCGTCCGGGCGTAGGCGATGGCGCCGACCTTGCCCTCGATGCCGCGGACGCCGAATCCGCCGGGCACCAGTACACCGTCCACATCGGACAGTGCGGCGGCCGCACCGGCCGGGGTCTCGCACGAGTCCGACGGGACCCAGGAGATCTGGACCTTGGCACGGTGGGCGAACCCGCCCGCGCGCAGCGCCTCGGTCACCGACAGGTACGCGTCCGGCAGGTCGATGTACTTGCCGACGAGCGCGACCCGCACCGTCTCGGACGGGTTGTGCACGCGGTCGAGCAGGTCGCCCCACACGGTCCAGTCGACGTCGCGGAATGGCAGCCCGAGACGGCGCACCACGTAGGCGTCGAGCGCCTCACGGTGCAGCACCTTCGGGATGTCGTAGATCGACGGAGCGTCGGGGCAGGCGATGACGGCCTCGGTGTCGACGTCGCACATCAGGCCGATCTTGCGCTTGAGGTCCTCCGGCAGCTCACGGTCGGCGCGGCAGACGAGCGCGTCGGGCTGGATACCGATGTTGCGCAGCGCGGCGACCGAGTGCTGGGTCGGCTTGGTCTTCAGCTCGCCCGACGGGGCGAGGTACGGGACCAGCGAGACGTGGAGGAAGAAGCACTGGTCGCGGCCGACGTCGTGGCGGACCTGACGGCAGGCCTCCAGGAACGGCAGCGACTCGATGTCGCCGACGGTGCCGCCGACCTCGGTGATCACGACGTCCGGGCTGTTCCCGTCCTCGTCCGCGCCCGCCGCGGCGGTGATCCTGGCCTTGATCTCGTCGGTGATGTGCGGGATGACCTGCACGGTGTCGCCGAGGTACTCACCGCGGCGCTCCTTGGCGATGACCTCGGAGTACACCTGCCCGGTGGTGACGTTGGCCTTGCCGTCGAGAGCCCGGTCGAGGAAACGCTCGTAGTGCCCGATGTCCAGATCGGTTTCGGCGCCGTCGTCCGTGACGAACACCTCACCGTGCTGGAACGGGTTCATGGTGCCTGGATCGACGTTGAGGTACGGATCCAGCTTCTGCATCGTGACCCGGAGCCCACGTGCGGTAAGGAGCTGACCCAGGCTGGAAGCCGTGAGTCCCTTACCCAGAGAGGAGGCAACGCCTCCGGTGACAAAGACATACTTGGTAGCCCGCGACTGAAGTCCCACGGGCTTCCACCTTATCGCACGCCCGCCGGAGCGCTCACCGGCCACGCCGCAAGCGTCCGATGGAGTGGAAAACCGCTACCCTCGCGACGTGACAGACGCGCACGACACCTGGACCGCACCGGTCGCGGAAGGACCGCTGGACGCCGAGATCCGCGTCCCCGGTTCGAAGTCGATCACCAACCGGGCCTACGTCCTCGCCGCGCTCGCCAGCGCGCCGACGCGGGTGCGGACCCCGCTCGACTCCCGGGACGCGCGGCTGATGCTCGGCGCCATCTACGCCCTCGGCGCCCATTCGCAAGGCAGCATCGGCGGCTATCTCGTGCACCCGCTGGGCCCCGGCCGCGTCCATCCCGAAGAGACCGTCCGGGTGGAACTGGGCAACGCGGGCACGGTCGCCCGGTTCACCCCCGCGCTCGCCGCCCTGGGCACCGGCCCGGCGCTGTTCGACGGCGACGAGGCCATCCGCCGCCGTCCGATCGGGCCGCTGCTGAAGGCGCTGCGCGGCCTCGGCGCCCGCATCGACGACGACCGTCGCGAGGCCCCGCCGTTCACCGTCCACGGCGAAGGCGGACTGCGGGGCGGCAAGGTCGATCTGGACTCGTCGGCGTCGAGCCAGTTCCTGTCCGCGCTGCTGCTCGCGGGACCGTCGTTCCAGCAAGGCGTGACAGTGCGCCTGGTCGGCGGCGCGGTGCCGAGCGAACCGCATATCGCGATGACCGCCGAGATGCTCCGCCGCTTCGGGGCCACGGTGGAACGTGAGGGTGCCGAGTTCCACGTCGCCCCGACGAGGCTTTCCTGCCCCGAGTACATCGTCGAACCGGATCTCTCGACGGCGGCGCCGTTCGTCGCCGCCGCGGTCGCGACCGGTGGCACGGTGCGGATCGCGGGCTGGCCGCAGCGGACGACCCAGCCCGGTGACTGGCTTCGCAGCCTGCTGCCCCTCCTCGGCGCGACCGTCGAACTCGACGAGGGCGGCCTGACGGTCACCGGCAGCGGCACGATTCCCGGCGTCGAACTGGATCTGCACGACGTCGGCGAGCTGACACCGGTGATCGCGGCGCTGCTGTGCTTCGCCGAGGGACCGTCGATCATCTCCGGGGTGGCGCATCTGCGCGGCCACGAGACGGACAGGCTGACAGCGCTCGCCACCGAACTGTCGTCGTTCGGCGCCGACGTCCGCGAGACCGAGGACGGGCTCCGGATCACGCCGGCCCCGCTGCACGGCGGGAAGTTCCACACTTACGACGACCACCGGCTGGTGATGGCGGCGGCCGTCCTGGGGCTGCGCGTCGAAGGTGTCGAGGTGGAGAATCCGGGGACGGTCGGGAAGACCTTCCCCGGATTCGCCGAAGCCTGGACGTCGATGCTCGGCTAGCCTTCGAACGGCGAATCGCGCCACAGGTCGATCATCGGCTTCATGCCTTCCACCAGCATCGGCAGGTCGGGCGCCATCGAGAGACAGGCGACCATCTGCAGCCGTCCCACGGCCTCGATCGTCTTCAGCACGCCTTCGTCGACCTTGCGCAGGCCCAGGTCTTCGGCGGCGGCGTTGTAGGCCTCGATGCCTTCGGGGCCGGTGAAGGCGAGGTCGCGCTCGATCGGGCCGCGCTTGACCAGCTCGAAGTCGGAGTAGAGATCACCTTCGGTGGTGACGATCAGGTTGTAACCCGGCGCGTCGCCGTGGATCGGCTGCACACCGGCATCGGGGAACGCCTTCGCGAACGCCTCCTCCGATTCCAGCAGCGGCCGGAGGACCTCCCATTCGCCGCGGGCGCGGTCGAGGTCGGCGGGGTCGAGCAGATCCGGCCGCCCGTCGAGCTGGGCGAGACCGTCGGGGATGAACGGATCGAGACCGTCCAGGAACGCCAGCTCGCCGGGGTAGTCGCGGAGCGCGGCGTGCAGTTTCGCGACGAGCCCGGCCGAGTACGCCACGGCCAGGTTCGCGTCCTCGACGAACTCGACGAGTTCCCAGAACGTCATCGAGAATCCGTCGCGCTGTACGGGTTCGGCCGGGACCAACGGGCTCGGTTTGACGACCGGAAGCCCCTTTTCGCCGAGCCAGGCGGCGACGGCGAGCTCACGCCGCTGATCGATCAGTTGCGTCTCCAGCGTGGTCGTGCGGGGCAGCACGGTCGGCACGCGCACGACGACCGGCGAGGGCGCCAGCCGCACGATGACGGAGAAGACGTCGTACAGGACCTCGGGTTCGGTGACGGTGATGCCGAGGTCGCGGCCCGCGGAGACCGCGGCGGCCACCGCCCGCGCGGTGCGGGCGGCCCGTTGTTCGTCGGTGATCATGCGGCGAGTCTGACATGTCCGGTTCAGCCCGCGGAGCGTTCTCCGCCATCCTCGGGGAACAGCGTCTTCAGCGTGACCTGCCGGTTGACCCGCACGTGCTCGACGGCGTGGGCCCGCGCGCGATCCGCGTCGCCCGAGGCGATCGCGTCGTAGAGACGGCGGTGCTCGTCGAGCAGCTCGCCCCAGTGCTCGTTCTGGCTGGTGAGCCAGCGCAGCCTGCCCTCGAGCGGGCGGAGGATCTCGTGCAGGAGGCCGTTGCCCGCCAGCGCGACGATCTCGTCGTGGAAGCGGGTGTTGAGCGCGGTGATGCGGGCCGCGTCACCGCTGCCGGTGGCGCGGGCGGCGTCGGCGAGGAGCCGTTCGAGCGCGCGGAGTTCCGCTTTGCCCGCCCGTTCGGCGGCCAGCCCGGCGGCGAGCCCTTCGAGCGCTTCCCGGACGTCGAACAGCTCCTCGACGTCGGCCTTGGCCAGCCGGCGCACGACGATGCGACGGGGTGACTGGACGGCGAGGAAGCCTTCCGCCTCCAGGCTGCGGATGGCCTCGCGCACCGGGACCCGCGAGACGCCGAGGTCCTCGGCGAGCTCACGTTCGACCAGCCGGTCCCCTGGCTTCAGCCGTCCGGTGAGGATCCGTTCGCGCAGCTCGTCCCGGACCCGCTGCCGGGTCGCGGCCAGCGGCTGCCGCGGTCCTTCCTCGGCCACCCGACCCCCTCTTTCAACACTGCTGTAACAGCCCGTAACCCGAGTTTATCGGCAGAAACCTTGACGGCGGGCCACTGCGGGGTGATATTTGGGATGCCAAATTTTGGGATACCAAATCGACCGGAGCTCCCCGTCGATCGGAGGCCCGCATGACCGCCGCCCCAGCCACCAGTACCCCAACGCACGCCGCGGATCAGCCCGATCCCCGGCTTTGGAACGAGGATCTCGCCCCGGCGAAGGACCGCCGCTGGAAGGTCTACGACATCTTCGCGCTGTGGATGTCGGACGTGCACAACCTCGGCAACTACACCTTCGCGGCGGGCCTGTTCGTGCTCGGCCTCTCGGCGTGGCAGGTGTTCACCGCGCTGCTGACCGGCTTCGTGCTCATCTACTTCGGCATGAACCTGATGGGCCGGATCGGGCAGAAGACCGGCGTCCCCTTCCCCGTCGTCGCCCGCGTCAGTTTCGGCACCTTCGGCGCGAACCTGCCCGCGCTCATCCGCGCGATCATCGCGATCTTCTGGTACGGCATCCAGACCTACCTCGCCTCCGTGGCCATCACGCTGCTCGTGCTCGCGATCGACCCTGGGCTGAAACCGTTGACAGAGGTGGGTTTCCTCGGCCTGCACGCGCTCGGCTGGATCTGCTTCATCGCGCTGTGGCTCGCGCAGGCGCTGGTGCTCACCCGTGGCATGGAGGCGGTGCGCAAGTTCCAGGACTGGTGCGGTCCGGGCATCTGGGTCGTGATGATCGCGCTCGCGGTGTGGGTCCTGGCCGCCGCGGACTGGAACATCTCCTTGACCGGCAACCCGAAGGCACTGTCCACAGGGGAGCAAGTACGGCAGTGGTTCGGCGCGGTGGGCCTGATCCTGTCGATCTACGGCACCCTGATGCTCAACTTCTGCGACTTCTCCCGGTTCGCCCCGAACCAGAAAACGGTGCGGCGCGGCAACTTCTGGGGCCTGCCGATCAACTCGACGGCGTTCGCGCTGCTGTCCGTACTGGTGACCGCCGGCAGCCTCCAAGTGTTCGGCGAGGCCATCACCGACCCGGCCGAACTGCTGGCCCGCATCGACAACACCCCGGTGCTGATCGTCGGCGCGCTGACCTTCGCGATCGCCACCATGGGCGTGAACATCGTCGCGAACTTCGTCTCCCCCGCCTACGACCTGGCCAACATCTGGCCGAAACGGATCACCTTCACCATCGGCGGGATGATCAGCGCGGTCGCGGCGTTGTGCGTGCTGCCGTGGAAGCTGTACTCCTCCCCCGCCGTGGTCAACTACTTCCTCGGCGGCCTCGGCGCCTTCCTCGGTCCCCTGTTCGGCATCATGATCGTGGACTACTACCTGGTGAAGCGCGGCCGGATCGACGTCGGCAAGCTGTTCGTGGCCGGACCCGATTCGCCGTACCACTACAAACGGGGGTTCAACCCGCGGGCGATGGTCACTTTCCTGCCGACGGCGGCGCTGTCCGCGGTCATCGCGCTGGTGCCGTTCTTCGCCCCCGCCGCGCCGTACTCGTGGTTCATCGGCACCGCGTCCGCGGCCGCGCTGTACTTCGCCGTCTCGCGGAAACAGCGGGTGGCGTGATGCGGATCCTGGTCACCAACTGCAACACCACCGAGGCGATGACCAAGGAGATCGAAGCGGGCGCCCGAGCCGCGGCGAGCCCAGGCACCGAGATCCTGGCCAGAACGCCGCTGTGGGGCCCGGAATCCGCGGAAGGCTGGCTGGACAGCTTCCTGAGCGCCGCGGCCGTCATCGACCTTCTCGACAAGATGGACGAGCCCTTCGACGCGCTCGTGATGGCCGGTTTCGGCGAGCACGGACGGGAAGGCGCCAGGGAAATGCTCGACGTCCCCGTCGTCGACATCACCGAAGCGGCCGCGCATCTGGCCTGTCTGCTGGGAAGACGCTACGGCGTCGTGACCACATTGGACCGCACGTGCGCGCTCATCGAGGACAGCCTGCACACGTCCGGCGTCGCGCAGAACTGCGTCTGCGTTCTCGGGGCCGGCCTCGGCGTCCTCGAACTGACCGACGAACGCCGGACGGAATCGGCGCTCCTGACGGCCGGACGCCGAGCCCGGGACGCGGGCGCGGAGGTCCTCGTGCTCGGCTGCGCCGGGATGACCGGACTGGACCGGCGGATCTCCGCGATGCTCGACATCCCGGTGATCGACGGCGTCGCCGCGGCGGTCCGCCTCGCCGAATCCCTGGTGGCCCTCGGCCTCAAGACCAGCCGGGCCGGCTCCTACGCCCGCCCGCTGCCCAAGAACCGCGTCTGGCCCGGCGACCTTCCACGCGGTTAGTCCTCTGGATGCGGTCCTTGCACACGCAAGTACCGCATCCAGAGGACGAAACGCGTGGGGTCAGTTGCCGTCGGCGGCGATCCCGGGAGCGGGAGCCTGGGCGTTGCCCGCGATGCCGTAGCGCCCCGCACCGCCTTCGAGCTGCTCGCGCAGCGCCATGATCGTGGTGACCCGGCCCGCCGCGGTCTCCGCGTTGTCCACAGTGGACAGGATGGAGGTCGACGAGGTGTCGGCTCGGACGACGCCGATCGCGCCGGTGCCGTCGGCGGATCCCGCGTCGCCCGCCAGGACGGTGCCCGCGCCGGACCGGTCGAGCTGCGCGGCGAAACGCGCGACGGTCGAGGCGCGGTCACCGGCACCGTCGCCGGTGTACTTGGAGCCGGTGAGCACGATCGCGAGCTGCGCGGGCTTCACGTCTCCGCCGGTCTTGAGGAAACCGCCGTCGGTGAGCCCGCCGAGCGCGGCCGCCAGTTCCACCGGCGTGGACTGCGGCTGCGCGTTGTCCTTGTTCAGCAACGCCACCGAACCGAGCAGGGCGCCGGCGAGGGTGCCCGGGTCGCCCGCGGTCGGGAACTGGACACCGGCGGGCTGCAGACGCGTCACGACGTCACGCAGCTGATCGGACCGCATCGGGTCGGAGAACGCCTCGGTCAGCTGGATCTCGCCGGTGACGGCGGCCCCCGACTGCCCGACGAGCTGCTTGAGCGCGTCGCGGTCCGCGGGCTTCGCGTCCTCTGTGGTCACCAGCACCACCGAACGCTTGTCCAGCTGCCCGGCGACGACCTTCGGCCCCATCGCACCGGCGAACGCGTCCGCGTCACCGAGCCGGGCGTTGAGGGAGTTGCGCTGCGCCTCCAGATCCGCGACCTGGGAACCCAGGTCCTCCTTCTGGCTGGCGAGGCCCGAAAGCAGCGAACCGTTCAGGGCGGTGGACCCGAGCACGACCCCGAGCGCGAGCGCGAGGAAGCAGGCGGCGATGGAAACGATGTGGTACCGCAGTGAAATCACGTGAAAAGTCCCTTGCCCCAGGCGATGAACGAGTTCCAGGTCTCACGGATCCAGTCGAGGTAGACCGAACCCACGTCGGAGACCAGCAGCGCGGCCACGACGGCCACCAAGGTCGCCACCACCAGCAGGACGATGGCGCCGATGGACACCCGGCTGCGGTGCAGGGTCGCGACCGCCTTGCCGTCGACCAGTTTCGTACCGAGCTTGAGCCTGGTGAGGAATGTCGACGGGTTCGACCCGGACCGGCCGTGGTCGAGGAATTCCCGCAGCGTCGCCTGGAAACCGACGGTGACCACCAGGCTCGCCTCGTGCGCGTCGGCCAGCAGCAGCGCCAGGTCCTCGGCGTTGCCGGTCGCCGGGAAGGTGACCGCGCCGATCCCGAGGTCCTGGATGCGCTCGACCCCCGGCGCGTGCCCGTCCGGCTGCGCCGGGACCACGACCTCGCCGCCGCTGCGCAGTGTCTCGGAGCCGATCCCGTGCGGGTCGCCGACGATGACGTCCGGCTGATATCCCTGCGCGCGCAAGGTGTCGGCCCCGGCGTCGACGCCGATCAGCACCGGCCGGTGCTCGGAGATGTACTTCTTCAGCTTCTTGAGGTCTTCGGCGTGCCCGTTGCCGCCCGCGACCACGAGCGCGTGCCGGTCCCGTAGCGGAACCCGGATCTCCGGAACGCCGACGCCGTCGAGGATGAGACTGCGTTCCCGGCGCAGGAACTCGATCGTGTTCGCGGAGAACGCCTCAAGCTGGGTGGACATCCCGGCCTTGGCCTCGATCATCTGGTCCGCGACGCTTTCGCGCGTCTGCTGGACCCCCGATCCGATCTGCCGCTCGCCGATGTAGACGACGCCCTCGTGCAGGCGGAGTTTCGTGCCGTCCTTCACCTTGCGCAGCAGTTCGCCGCCGACCGAATCGACCAGCGGGATCCCCGCTTCGAGCAGGATCTCCGGGCCCAGGTTGGGGAACCGGCCGGAGATCGACGGCGAAGCGTTCACCACCGCCGCGACTTCGGCCTCCACCAAGGCATCGGCCGTCGACCGGTCGAGATCCAGCTGGTCGAGGACCACGATGTCGCCCGGGCTCAGCCGGCGGAGCAGCTCTCGCGTGCGCCTGTCGACCCTGGCGACGCCAATGATCCCGGGGAGGGTCTCTTGGTTACGCGTGAGCAAGCCGGTGAGCTTCATGCGACCGATAGTGACAAATCCGCGCGGCCTTCTGCGTCCGCCACGCCGAGGGGAGCGTGCCGATTAACCCACACCGGGCGCGTTACTTGGCTTTCTTGCGCTTTCCGCCCCGGCGGGCTTTGGGCTTGTCCGGCGTGCTCTTGTCGGCCTCGGCGACGGCGAGCAATTCCTCCGCGTGCGCCCGGCCGGTCTCGGTGCTTTCCATTCCGGCGAGCATCCGGGCGAGTTCGACGACGCGTTCCGATTGCTTGAGCACGCGCACGCCACTGCGGGTCACTCCGCCGCTGGTGCCCTTGTCCACCACCAGATGCTGATCGGCGAACGCGGCCACCTGCGGCAGGTGCGTGACCACCAGGACCTGGTGGCTGCGCGCCAGCCGCGCGAGCCGCCTGCCGATCTCGACCGCGGCCCGGCCGCCGACCCCGGCGTCGACCTCGTCGAACACCAGCGTCTGCACGGTGTCCGCGTGCGCGAGGACGACCTCGATCGCCAGCATCACGCGGGAAAGCTCACCGCCGGAAGCGGCCTTGTGCACGGGGAGCGGCGGTGCGCCGTTGTGCGCCCGCAGCAGCAGTTCGACGTCGTCGATCCCGTCGGGACCGGCGTGCACGAGCCTGCCGTCGACCTTCACCGCGTGCGTGTCGCTCTCGTCCACGGTGCGGCGCTCGACGGTGATCTCGATCTCCGCCTGGCCCATGGCGAGCCCGGACATCTCGGCGGTGATCGCCTCGGCGAGTTCGGCGGCGGCCTCGACCCTGGCTTCCGACAGCGTGAGGGCGTGTTCGGCGAGGGTGACGGCGAGTTCGTCGCGGCGCTTGGCCAGTTCGGCCAGTGCTTCCTCGGAGGTGTCCATCGTGGACATCCGGCGGCGGGCGTCGTCGGCCCACGCGAGCACACCGTCCACATCGGCCGCGTACTTGCGCGTGAGCCGTTTCAGGTCGGCCTGGCGCGCGAGCACCTTCTCCAGCAGTGCCGGGTCCGCGTCGAGGGTTTCGAGGTAGCTGCCCAGCTCGGCGCCCACTTCGGACAGCAGCACCGAGGCTTCGTCCAGCCGGGGCCCGAGTTCGCGCAGCACGGCGTCTTCCGACCCCGAAAGCTGCCGCGTCGCCTCGCCGATCAACCCGACCGCGCCGGGCGCGTCCGGGTCTCCGTCGGGAGAGCCCGAGACGGCGGCCTGCGCGGCGCTCGCGGCGGCCCGCAGTTCGTCGACCGCGGCGAGCCGCTTGATCTGCTCGGTGAGCTCGGTGTCCTCGCCGGGTTCGGGTGCGACGGCGTCGATCTCGGTGAGCCCATGGCGCAGCAGATCCGCCTGCTGGGCCATCTCACGGGAACGGGTCGATCGCTCGTTCAGTTCGGCGACGACGGCGAGCCATTCGTCCCGCACCGCGCGGTACAGCTCGAGCGGTTCGGTGACGGCCTCACCGGCGAACCGGTCGATCACCGCGCGCTGCTCGGCGGGGCGCAGCAGGCGCAGCTGATCGTTCTGCCCATGGACCGCGATCAGCTGCTCGGACAGGTCGGCCAGCACGCCGACCGGCACCGAACGGCCGCCCAGGTGGGCACGGGACCGGCCGTCGACCGAGACCGCGCGCAGCGCGATGACGCTGCCGTCCTCGTCGACCTCCGCCCCGGCGTCGGTGACGATCCGGGTGGCGCCCTCGGCACCGCCCAGCTCGAATCGGCCTTCCACGAAGGCCTTCAGCATTCCTGTCCGCACCTTGGACACTTCGGCTCGGCCGCCGGAGAGCAGGTGCAACCCGCTGACGACCATCGTCTTGCCCGCACCCGTCTCACCGGTGACCACGGTGAAGCCCGCGTGCAGTTCCAGCAGGGCGTCCTCGATGACTCCGAGGCCCTGGATGCGCATCTCGGCCAGCACGACGCCCACCGTAGCGGCCCACCCCGACCATTCCCGCACCCGGCACGTCATGAAAGGGGCTTTCAAGACGTTTCTTGTCCTGAAAGCCCCTTTCATGACATCTGTCAGCGGGCGTGTCGCTCCCGCCAGCCCTTGATCGGCAGGGCGAACTTGTGCACGAGCCGGTCGGTGAACGGGCCTTCCCACAACCGGATCAGGCGCACCGGCACCTGGCCGCAGGTGACCCGCACGGCCGCGCCGGCGGGAAGATCGAAGGTCCGCGATCCGTCGCAGGTCAAGACGGCGGGCGAACCGTCCGGATCGATGGCGACGGTGATCTCGGAGTCGCGCGAGACGACCAGCGGCCGGGAGAACATCGCGTGCGCGTTGCTCGGGACCACCAGCAGCGCCTGGACGTCCGGCCAGATGATCGGGCCGCCCGCGGAGAACGCGTACGCCGTCGAACCGGTCGGAGTGGCACACAGGACGCCGTCGCAGCCGAAGGACGACACGGGCCTTCCGTCGACCTCGATGAGCGCGTCCAGCACGCGCTCACGCGAGCTCTTCTCGACGCTGGCCTCGTTGAGCGCCCACGTCCGGACGATCTCCTCGCCGTCGACACGGACCACGACGTCGACGGTCATCCGTTCTTCGACCTGGTAGTCGCCGTCGACGGCGCGCTGGACGGTGTCGGCCAGCTTGTCCGAATCGGCCTCGGCGAGGAACCCGACCCGTCCCATGTTCACGCCGAGGACCGGGACGCCGTTCGGCCTGGCCAGCTCGGCGGCCCGCAGCAGCGTGCCGTCGCCACCGAGCGCGAACACCAGCTCGGTCCCGGCGGCCGGGTCCTGCTCCGGCGCCATGACCGTGCAGGGGGCGCCGATCCCGCCGTCCGCTTCCAGCATCTCCCGGACGTCCTCGTCGATCACCCGCAGCCGCACCCCGGCCTTGGCGAACCGGGCCGACACCTCGCGTGCCGCGTCCCGGGTCGCGTCCCGGTCCGGGTGCACGACCAGCAGCACCTCGCGATCGCTCATTGGGGTCCCTCCAGGACTGCGGAGCGCACGAGCCGCTCGGCGTCGGTGCCGAGGGTCTCCCCCGCCCCGCGGGTAAGCCAGACGAAGTATTCGACGTTCCCGGACGGACCGGGAAGCGGGCTCGCCACGACGCCGCGCAGGCGCAGGTCCAGCTTCTCGGCCTCGGCGAGCACGCCCAGCACCGATTCGGCCCGCAGCTCCGGGTCACGGACGACGCCGCCGCTGCCGAGCCGGTCCTTGCCAACCTCGAACTGCGGTTTCACCATCGGCACCAGGTCGGCGCCGTCCCGCGCGCAGGCGGCCAGCGCGGGCAGCACGAGTTTGAGCGAGATGAACGAGAGGTCGCCGACCACGAGGTCGACCTGGCCGCCGAGGTCTTCCGGGGTCAGGTTGCGGACGTTCGTCTTGTCGAGGACGACCACGCGGTCGTCGGTGCGCAGGCGCCAGTCCAGCAGGCCGCGGCCGACGTCGGCGGCGATTACCGTGGCGGCGCCGTTGCGCAGCAGGACGTCCGTGAAGCCACCTGTCGAGGCTCCCGCGTCGAGGCAGCGCTTTCCTTCGGCGGAAAGGCCTTGCGGAGTGAAGGCTTCGAGCGCGCCGAGCAGTTTGTGCGCGCCGCGGGAGGCCCAGCCGGGGTCGTCGTTGTCACGCACGACGATCGGCGCGTCGGACTCGACGCCGGTCGCGGGTTTGGTGGCCACCATCCCGCGCACGGTGACCTTGCCCTCGGCGATCAGCGCGGACGCCTGTTCCCTGGAGCGGGCGAGTCTCCGCCTGACGAGCTCCGCGTCCAGGCGGGCGCGTTTGGGCACGCGGTCAGACCTTGTCGATGGTGGACAGTGCCACCGTCAGTTCGGTGTGCACGGCTTCGAAACGGTCGACGTGCTCCGAGAGCGGAAGCGCGGCGAGGTCTTCGAGACCCGCCACGGCCTCGTCGACCCCGGCACGGGGATCCGTGTCCTGCTGCGCGAACTGGTCAGGCGGCGGCCCCGGTACCGGCGGCGGGCCGGGAACCGGGGGTCGCGGAACGGGGTGGAAGTGGTCCTGCACCCCACCAAGTTAGCAGCGCTTCTCAGGCGAGGCGCAGCTCGGCGAGCGCCGCGCGGGCGGTGTCGCCCACACCGCGGACCTCGGTGATCCCCGACTCCCAGGCCACCGCGCACAACGCGCGCAACAGGTCCAGGGCGTCGCCTTCACCATCGGCTTCGAGCACGTCACCCTGTGCGGTGACGCGCCAGCCTTCCTTGGGCCCGACTTCGAGCAGGTCCGCCCGGCTGCTCAGCCCGGACAGGTCCCGCGTGAGGTAGCGAGGACGCTCTTCGGGCCTCGCCTCGATCAGGGACGCCGCGTCGGCGACACCGGTCAAAACGCAGAGCGCGTCGATCCCGGCCGCGACCGCGCCCTCGATGTCGGTGTCCAGCCGGTCGCCCACCACGAGCGAGCGCTCGGCACCCGCGTCCCGCGCCGCCGTGGTGAACAGCAGCGGCGCCGGCTTGCCCGCCACCAGCGGTTCGGCGCCGGTGGCTGTCCGCAGGGCGGCCACCATCGACCCGTTGCCCGGCAACAGACCGCGTTCGGTCGGCAGTGTTGCGTCCACGTTGGTCGCCACCCAGAGCGCGCCCGCGCGGATGGCGAGACACGCCTCCGCGAGAGCGGCCCAGGTGTTCTCCGGGGAGTGTCCCTGCACGACGGCCGCCACGTCCGGACCGGCTTCCCGGACCGTCCGCAGGCCCGCCGACTCGATCTGGGCGACCAGTGACTCCGTGCCCACGACGAGGACCACGGCGCCCTGAGGCAGCCGCTCACCCAGCAGGGCGGCGGCGGCCTGAGAGCTCGTGTGGACCTCGTCGGGGGACGCGGGGAGCCCGAGTGCCTCCAGATGCGCGGAGACCTCAGCAGGCGCCTTGGAGGCGTTGTTGGTCACCCACCGGACGGCGGTGCCGTGGTCCCGGAGCGCCCGGAGTGCTTCCGGCGCGCCCGGGACCACCTTGCTGCCGTGATAGACCGTGCCGTCGAGGTCGAACAGGACCGCGTCGTACCCGGCCGACAGGGCGTCAGCCATTCGTGAGCTCCGCGGCGCGCTCGGCGGCGTCGGTCTCGTCCTCCTCGTCGGCCTCGGCCGCGTTCAGGAACCAGCGGATCGCGTCGTCCTTGCGATCGGCGGCGGCGAGGTTGTCGGCGTAGGCGTAGAACAGGCGAGCGCTCCACGGGTCGCGCTTCTCCGCCTTGAGGTCGTCGCCCTGGAGGGAGACGACGGCGGCGTCCAGCTGACCGAGGTCGCGCCGCGCGCCGGCCGCGACGATCGCGAGTTCGATCTGGGTCGCCTTGGACAGACGCTCCTTGTCGACCTCCTTCGCGAGGTCGAGCGCCCGCTCCGGACGGCCGATGGCGCGTTCCGCGTCGGCGATGATCGCGATGTGGTCGTCGCTGCGGGTCATCCGGCGGACGGCGCGCAGTTCGGACAGGGCCTCGGACCAGTTGCCCGCGTGGTAGGCGACCAGGCCGAGCGCCTCGCGGACGATCGGGACCCGGGAAGCCTTGGCCTTCGCGTACTTGGCGTGCTCCATCGCGGCTTCGGGGTCTTCGTCGACGAGCCCGCCGGCCGCGACGAGGTGCTTGCCGACGGTCTCCGCGAGTGCCTTGGGCAGCGTGCGGAGTTCCCGGCGGACCTCCTCGTCGAGATCGGAGAACTCGATGCCCTCGGGCAGTTCCGGGGCCTCGAGCAGCTCACGCGCCAAGGTCTCGTCGTCGACCGGCCGGTCGTCGGTGCGCGGCGAGGACCGGAAGTCCTTGCGGCCCTCGGAACGGTCGCGCTGGGGACGGTCTTCGCGCTTGCGCTCGAACCGGCCTTCGCCGCCGCGGGAGTCGCTTCGCCTGTCGTCGTACCGCTTCTCCGGGCGGTCTCCCGAAGAGCGGTAGCCGCCGCGACGGTCGTCACCGCGGTTGTCGCCGCCGCCCCGGTTGTCGCGGTCGCCGGAGGACTTGCGCTCGTAGCCACCGCCGCTGGGACGGCGGTCGCCGGAGGAAGGACCACGACGGTCGTCACGCCGGTCGCCGTTGTAGCCGCCGGAACGCGAACCACCGCGGTCTTCGCGATCGCGGTAGGACGGACGACGGTCGTCGCTGCCGCCCCGGTTGTCGCGGTCGCCATAGGACTTGCCCTGGGGGCGTCCTTCGTACCGGTTGCCGGACGGGCGGTCGTCGGAACGGCCGCGGTTGTCCGAGCCGTAGCCGGACCGGGCCGGGCGGCTGTCGGAACGCTTCTCGTACCGGCCCTCGGAACGGCTGTCCGAGCGGCTGTCGGACCGGTTGTCGTAGCGACGCTCGGGACGGCCTTCGGACGAGCGGTACCCGCCACGGCTGTCGCCACCCCGGTTGTCGCCGCCGCGGTATCCACCGCGATCGCCGCCGCGGTTGTCCCGGCTGTCGCGGTTGTCGGACCGGTAACCGCCGCGGTCGCCGCCCCGGCTGTCACGACGGTCGTCCGAGCGGTAGCCGCCCCGGTTGTCGCCGCCCCGGTTGTCCGAGCGGTAGCCACCGCGGTCGCCGCCACGACTGTCGCCACGGTCGTCGCGGTTGTAGCCGCCACGACGGTCGTTGTCACGACCACCCGAGCGGTCACCGCCGGGGCCCCGACGGTCGTCGTTGTTGTAGCGCGGACGATTCTCGTCGCGGCCCTGGCCACCGAAGCGGCTGCCACCGGAGCGCTGGTCACGGGGACCGTCGCCGCCGCGGCCGGGCTTGCCGGAATAGCTGCTCGTCCCGCGGGCACCGCGGTCGTCACGGCGCGGGCGGCCCTGGTAGCCGCCGTCACGGCCGCCCCGGTCCTGCCTGCCGCCGGCGGAACCGCGCCGGTCACCTCGCTGCGCGTCAGACCGGCCTCCGCGGGGACTGTCGTCCCGGCGACCCGACCGGCCGGACGCGCCATCATCTGAGTCACGTCGACCGAACTCGGACACCTGGCCTCCTGCCACTATTGAAAAAGTTTTCGACACTTGCGCCCACCTGTCGGGCGAGCCAACGGACCATTCTAGTCCGTCCATGGACATGAAAAGAGACAGGGCCCTGACCGGGGAGAACCTGTTAGGGGTTCTCGACCCAGGTCAGGACCCTGTCCTGAAGTTAGTCCGGCGGTGTCCTACTCTCCCACAACCCTTCGGTTGCAGTACCATCGGCGCTGTCAGGCTTAGCTTCCGGGTTCGGAATGGGACCGGGCGTTTCCCTGACGCTATAACCACCGAAACACTGTGAAACAACCACTCCCACCGATCTAGATGGTGGTTGTGTGGTGTTTCAGAGCTGTAGAGTGGATGCGTAACATCTTTGTGGGCAAGTCCTCGGCCTATTAGTACCAGTCAACTCGACAACACATTACTGTGCTTCCATTTCTGGCCTATCAACCCAATGGTCTGTTGGGGGCCTTAACCCACATAGGGTGGGATACCTCATCTTGGAACAGGCTTCCCGCTTAGATGCCTTCAGCGGTTATCCCTTCCGAACGTGGCCAACCAGCCATGCCACTGGCGTG
>NZ_JBHXJK010000090.1:7053-36889 GCF_042723255.1 Amycolatopsis thailandensis | reverse complement strand
CTCCTGACCGAAACCAGCTAACCACCCGTGTTGCAACCACCCCCGGAATCCGCCCCTTGCGATAGGCGCAAGGAAGGGGGCCTTCATGTACTTCAGGTGGGTAGGCGCAGGTACCCCTCGGTCGCGCGCGCGAGCGGCAAGGCGCACGATGGGGTCATGACCCGCGAAGCACCCGCGAACGACGTTGACGAGACCCAGCTCGAAGTCGGGAAACCGAAGAGCTGGGCGGCCGGGATCCCCGGGGTCGCCGTCTCCTTGATGCGCGGCATGGAGCAGATGGGCGCCGCGCGCACGGTGAAGACGCTGCGCCTGCTGAACCAGCGCGACGGCTTCGACTGTCCCGGCTGCGCCTGGCCGGAGCCGCGCGAGGTCGACGGCGAGCACCGCAAGCTGGCCGAGTTCTGCGAGAACGGCGCGAAGGCCGTCGCCGAGGAGGCCACGAAACGCCGGGTCGGCCGCGAGTTCTTCGCCGAGCACTCCATCCAGGAGCTGGCGGACAAGACGGACTATTGGCTCGGCCAGCAGGGCCGGATCACCGAGCCGTTCGTGCTGCGCGAGGGCGCGTCGCACTACGAGCCGATCTCCTGGGACGACGCGTTCACCCTGGTCGCGGACGAACTGCGGGCACTGAGCGATCCGAACGAGGCGATCTTCTACACCTCCGGCCGCACCAGCAACGAGGCCGCGTTCCTCTACCAGCTCCTCGTGCGCTCCTACGGCACCAACAACCTCCCGGACTGCTCCAACATGTGCCACGAGTCCTCCGGGGCGGCGCTCGCGGCGACGACCGGGATCGGCAAGGGCTCGGTGACGCTCGCCGACATCCACAAGGCGGACCTGATCGTGGTGGTCGGCCAGAACCCGGGCACCAATCACCCGCGCATGCTGTCCGCGCTGGAAGAGGCCAAGGGCAACGGCGCGAAGATCATGGCGGTCAATCCGCTGCCCGAAGCCGGTCTGATGCGGTTCAAGAACCCGCAGAACGTCCGGGGCGTGGTCGGCAAGGGCACCCCGCTGGCCGACGAGTTCGCGCAGATCCGCCTCGGCGGCGACCTCGCGTTGTTCCAGGCGATCGGGCATCTCCTGTTGCGGTGGGAGCAGGAGACGCCCGGCACGATCGTCGACCGCGCGTTCGTCGAGTCGTCTTCCGAGGGGTTCGAGGACTACGCGAAGCATCTGCGGGAGATCGACTGGACCGAGGTCGCCGCGGCGACCGGGCTGCCGCGTGAGCAGATCGAACGGCTGGCGCGGATGATCGCGACGTCGAAGCGGACCATCTACTGCTGGGCGATGGGCCTGACCCAGCACAAGCACGCGGTGCAGACGATCTCCGAGGTCGCGAACCTGGCGCTGATGCGCGGCATGATCGGCGAGCCGGGCGCGGGCCTGTGCCCGGTGCGCGGGCATTCCAACGTCCAGGGCGACCGGACGATGGGCATCTGGGAGAAGATGCCGGAGTCCTTCATGGACAGTCTCGACGACGAGTTCGGCATCAAGGTGCCGCGAGACCACGGTTATGACACCGTCGCCGCGATCCGCGCGATGCGGGACGGGAAGGGCAAGGTCTTCTTCGCCGTCGGCGGCAACTTCGCTTCCGCCACCCCGGACACGGAACTGACCGAGAAGGCGCTCAAGTCCTGCTCGCTGACGGCGCACGTGTCGACGAAGCTCAACCGCTCGCACGTCGTCCCCGGCAAGACCGCGCTGATCCTGCCCACCCTCGGCCGCACCGAACGCGACACCCAGGCCGCCGGCGAGCAGTTCGTCACCGTCGAGGACTCGATGTCGCAGGTGCACACCTCGCGCGGCAGGCTGGCCCCGGCCAGTGAGCACCTGCTGTCCGAGGTCGCGATCATCTGTCATCTCGCGGAAGCGCTGCTCGGCGCCGGGCATCCCGTGCCGTGGCGGGACTTCCACGGTGACTACGACCTCGTCCGCGACCGGATCGCGCGCGTCGTCCCCGGCTGCCACGACTACAACTCCCGGGTCCGCGAACCGGACGGATTCGTCCTCCCGAACGCGCCGCGTGATTCCCGGCAGTTCAACGGAACCGCGAACGGCAAGGCGAACTTCACCGTCTCCGAACTCGAATACCCGCAGGTGCCCGAAGGCAGGCTGCTGTTGCAGACGATGCGCAGCCACGACCAGTACAACACCACGATCTACGGGCTTTCCGACCGTTACCGCGGTATCGAGGACGCCCGGCGTGTGGTGCTGGTCAACCCCGACGACCTGGTCTCGCTCGGACTGGCCGACGGTGCGATGGTCGACCTGGTCTCGGAATGGCGGGACGGCGACCGCCGGGCCCCGAGCTTCCGCGTCGTCTCGTATCCGACGGCGCGAGGGTGTGCGGCGGCGTACTTCCCCGAGGCGAACGCCTTGGTGCCGCTGGATTCGGTGGCGGACAAGTCGAACACGCCGGTCTCGAAGGCGATCGTGGTCCGGCTGGAGCCGCTGGGCTGAGCGGCTCCGGCCGGACCACCACCGGCTAGCCCTCGGCGCGCAGGATCACCGGCGTGGACGAATTGGTCTGGACATACGCCCAGATCACCCCGCCGGACCGGCTCGTGGCGACCACGCCGCCGTTGCCGGCGAGCGACTGGTCGGCCACCGGGACGTCGGTCCAGCCGGTCCCGTTCCAGACCCCGAACAGCGGCCTGCTGACCCCGGCACCGGAGTCGTACTTCGCGCTGGTGACCCACGCCTTGCCGTTGTCGTCGGCGCTGAGCGAGCCGTACCTCGCTGTCGGCATCCGCAGGTCCACGGGCAGCTCCGGACCGCGTTCGAAGGCGGAACCGGTCCACCGTTGGATCAGCTGTTCGACGTCGGCCTGCCCGGCCAGCCACACCTCACCGGGCGCGCCGACGGCGATCCGGTTGGCGAAGCGCAGGAAGTCCTCGGGCGCGCCGGGTTCGGGTGCCGTGGGCACGATCGTCCACTGTGTACCGTCGAAACGCTCCACGAGCGCGCGATACCGTTCCTGGCCGTCGTCGAGGCGGACGTAGGCGTAGCCCGACACCCACACCTCCTGGCCGCGCACCGCGACGGAGGACAGCGCCGAGTACCGGGTGCCGGCGGGCACCGGTACCGCGACCTCCTGCCAGGCGGAACCGTTCCAGCGCACCACGAACGGCCGGGAATCGGGGTTGGGCTGCTGGGAGCCGTCGACGCCGGCCGAACCCACCGCCCAGACGTTGTCCGCCCCCGACGCGGCCACGTCGTTCAGCCGGGCGATCTTCTCCGGGACCTCCGGGATCGCCGTCTGGGTCCAGGTCGTGCCGTCGCCGTGGAGTGCCACCGGCCTGCCGCCGCTGCCGGCGTCGTAGTTCGTCCCCACGGCCCAGACGTTCGTGTCGCCCACCGCGACCGCGCCGGAGAAACCACCGCTGAACTGGGGTGTCTGCTCCTCCTGCCACGCCGCGCCGTCCCAGCGCGCGATCCCCGCGGACCACCAGCCGGAGCCGACGGCCCACGCCTTCCCGGTTTCCGTCGTCGCGAAAGCGCTTACCGACCTGAGAGAGGTCAGCGCGCCTGTCGGGGTCGTGACGAACTCCTGGCCGGGTACCGCCTGCGCGGCCGGAGCCGTCGCGAGCACCACCCCGGCCACCAACGCGGCGCTCAGGACCGTTCTTCGGGCATGACGAATCGATGTGGACATCGGCAACTCCCCAGTCACTCAAGTCGATCAAACTCGGTCCGCCCAACCTAGCCGCCACCGAGCCCGCTCCGGTAGACCCGAAAGGGTCCGGCCGACGCTAGGTTGATCACAGGGACATCTTTGCCTCGCCGCACCTTTGGCTGCCCCCTTGGCGGTGCCGGGCGAGGCCGGACCGGGTCCACCGTGAAACGCGACCCGCTCACGGAAAGGCCTCGCCATGTCACGAAGATCGACCCTGCGCGGTTTCGCCGCCTCGGCCTCCCTCATGCTCGTCGCCGTCCTGCCCGGCGCGGCCACGGCCGCTCCGGCCGTACCACAGCCACTCCCCTTCGTCTCCCAGCTCGACCTGTCCTGCTATCGGACCGAGGGCTACAAACCGCCACCGACGGCTGTCACCTTGCAGCACCTGAATCCCGTGCTCGCCGAGCTGCCGCCGGAGACGGTCAAACTGGGGGCGCGCGAGCAACTCTGCGTGCCGGTCGCGAAAAACGGCGCCATCCCGCCGCCCGGGATCCTCGACTACGCCCGCTGGGTGGACTTGGCCTGCTACCGCATCGAAGGAGGCGCCAGGAACGTCCCGCTGACGCTCAGCCAGCTGAACCCGGTCGTGCAAAGGCTCGGGATCCAGGACGCCCCCGTGACCATGCTGTCGCCGGAACAATTGTGTGTCCCGGTCGCGAAGAACGGCGAGCTGCCGCCGCCGGAGATCCTGTCGTTCGTCCGGCACATCGACCTCGAGTGCTACGCCCTGCGTGTCCTCGGGATCCCCGGCCGTCCCTTCCCGTTGACGCTGGGGCATCTCAACCCGGTGCTGGCCGACCGGCCGAAGACGGAGGTGAAGGTCGGCAACGCACGGCAGTTGTGCGTCCCGGTGGCCAAACGCGGTGACGAGATCCCCCGGGAGGTGCTCGGCACGGTGCGGTGGCTTGGATCTGGCGAAGTACGACGTCGCCACCGGCCCGAGTGTCATCGGGCCGGTCACGCTGAAACTGACCCACCTCAACCCGGTGCTGGCGCACCTTCCCGGCGAGGAGGTCATCCTCACCGAACCGGCCCAGCTCGGCCTTCCGGTCGCCAAGAACGGCAGGATCCCGCCGAGGGATTGACCTCGCTCAGTCGATGCAGCCGGTGTCGTCGGAAGTGATCGGCTGGTCGGTCCGGGCCCCGGCCGACCCGCCCCCCGCGGACACGCCCGGTCCCTTGTAGACCTGTCCGAGGACGACCTGCACGTGGCCCGCCGCGACGGAATCGGCCTTCTGGGTTTCCAGCCCGCCGAGCAGCTTCGCGATCTCCGCGGCGGGCCCCGACGCGTCGCTGAACCGGACGACGGAGGTCCGCCGTCCGGTGTCGGCCGTCGTGTCGCCCTTGCCGAATCCCTTCTCCACCAGGAGATCCGAGACGCGGGCGGCGAGACCGTCCTTGCCGCTCGCGTTGACGACGTCGACCTTGGGGCTGGCGGGGGTCTGCGGTGTCGAGGGCTGGGCACCGATCAGGGACGCGGCGAAAGCCCTCACCTGTGCGGGGTCCACCTGCACGGCGGTCCAGGTCGGCTGCTTGGGGTTGTAGCGGTAGTCGGGGTTGACCACCGGGATCGTTTCGAAGGCGATACCGCCGCCGGAGACACCCTGCATCTGCTTCACGAAGTCGAGCAGGTCCCATGAGCCGTCGAGGACGACCGACCGTTTCACCGCGTCGATCAGGTCGGAGACCTTGGCCGGGTTGGCGAGTGTCCCCGCGGAGAGCACCTGTTTCGCCAGGCCGGCGAGGAACACCTGCTGGCGGCGTACGCGGTCGAGGTCGCTGCGAGGCAGATCCTCACGCTGGCGGACGAAGGCCAGCGCGTCGGCACCCTGGATCGTCTGCTTCCCCGCCTTGAAGTTCGCGCCGGATTTGACGTCCTTGGTGTCCCGTTTCAGGCACACCTCGACCCCGCCGACGGCGTTGCTGATGTCGTAGAAGCTCTGCAGGTTGACCTCGGCGAAGTGATCGATCTTGACGCCGGTGAGGTCCTCGACCGCCTTCAAGGTCGCCTTCCGGGCGGCCGTGATCGCCACCTTCTCGATCTCCGCCTTGTCGGTCTTGCCCGCCTTGCGCTGCTCGCTCGCCGAGGCGAACTTGGCGTGGCCGAAGATCCCGTTGATCTTGGTCTTGTCCTTCGTCCCTGGCTCCGCGACAAAGGAGTCACGCGGGATCGAGAAGGCTTTGACCGCCTTCTGGTCGTTGGGGATGCGGAGCACGATGAGCGTGTCGGTCAGGTCGTCGCCGTTCGCCCCCACCCGCAGCTCGCGCAGCATCGCCGGGTCCAGCGGCTCGCCCTGCTGGTTGGTCCGCGAATCGCGCCCGACCAGCAGGATGTCCAGCGACCCGTCGGCGGGCCGCTCCCCCGGCTCCGGTGCCTCGATCACGTCTTCGCGGGTGATGCCGTCGAGCGACTCCAGCGTCGTGTATCCGTACGCGGTCCCGCCGAACACCGCCACCGCCAGCGCGGCGACCAGGACCTTCCCCAGCTTGTGCACTTCCTTAGGACGCGCGGGACGCCGTCACTGCTGCATAGGTGATCCACTTCACATCCGCAGATGCGACGCGCCGTTCAGGTCGAGGATCGCGCCGGACGCCCAAGCCGCCTCACCGGAAGCCAGATAGAGCACCGCGGCGGCGACCTCCTCCGGCGTGCCGACCCGGCCGAACGGGCTCTGCCCGCGCAGGACCTCGCCGCTCGCGCCTTCGAGCTTCGTCGCGACCCTGTCGGTGGCCGTGAAACCGGGCGCGACCGAGGTCACCGCGATGCCGTGCGGGGCGAGGGCCACGGCGAGCGACTGCCCGAGCGAGTGCAGCGCGGCCTTGCTCGCGCCGTACGCGGGGAACTCGGGCTCGCCCTTGAAGGCGCCCCGCGAGCCGATGTTGACCACGCGGCCGGGCACGCCACGCTCGATCATGTGCCGCGCCACGCAGTAGGTCACGTTCGCCGTGCCGAGCACGTTGACGTCGACCATGCGCCGCCAGATCCGCTGCCAGTCCGCATAGGACACTTCCGCGACAGGATGCGCCGACGCGGCGGACGGCGCGAAAGCGGCGTTGTTCACGAGGACGTCGACGCCGTCCACGGCCGACTCGGCTTCGTCGGCGACCCGTTGCGCCACTTCGGGATCCGAGAGATCGCCCTGGACCAGCCCGTGCCCGGAACCGGGCAGCCCGGCGAGTGTCCGCTCGGCGTCCTCCCGCTTCGAGGCGTAGTGGACGGCGACCCGGTCGCCCTTTTCCGCGAAGGCCCGCGCGATCGCCCGGCCGATGCCGCGCGACGCCCCGGTCACCAGAACTCCCATGGCTCCGACCTTAGTCAGCCGCCGAAGAGCTGGACCACCTTGCGGAACAGTTCGTAGACGCCGTAGGCGAACGGGAGCGCGACCCACAGCCACGCGAACACCATCAGCCCGGTGCGGCGGGGCTCGGGAGCCTGTTCGGTCATCGGGCCTCACTCCTCGCGGCCTCGCCGGACGACGCCGGCTCGTGGAACTTCGGGTTGACCGGCCGCACCAGTTCGTTGGCGACGAAGCCGACGACCAGCAGGCCGATCATGATGAACAGCGACGTCGTGTAGAGGTCGGGGCCGACCTTGCCCGCCGACTTCTGGCTGTCGGCGATGGCGTTGACGATCAGCGGCCCGAGCACCCCTGCCATCGACCACGCGGTCAGGAGCCTGCCGTGGATCGCGCCGACCTGGTAGGTGCCGAAAAGGTCCTTCAGGTACGCCGGGACGGTCGCGAAACCGCCGCCGTAGAAGGACAGGATCAGCATCGCGCACAGGACGAACACGAGCTTCGAGGCGTTGGTGGTCAACGCGATCACGAGGTACAGCAGGGCGCCCGCGCCGAGGTAGAGCCGGTAGATGTTCTTGCGGCCCACCAGGTCCGAAGTGGACGACCAGACGAACCGGCCGAGCATGTTGGTCAGCGAGAGCAACGCGACGAACCCGGCCGCGGCGGCGGTGCCGACCGGCGCCGAGGTCTCGCGGAAGAAGTCCGCGATCATCGGCGCCGCCTTCTCCAGGATGCCGATGCCCGCCGTCACGTTGAAGCACAGCACCACCCAGAGGAGCCAGAACTGCGGCGTCTTGATGGCGTTGCGCGCCGACACGTTCGCGGTGGTGATCATCGCGTTGCCGTTCGCGGCCTTCGGTTCCCAGCCCTTCGGCTTCCAGTCGTCGGCGGGCACGCGGATCAGCAGGATGCCGAGGCTCATGAAGACCGCGTAGACCAGGCCGTGCACGAGGAACGCCGTCGCGACCGTCCCGATCGTCCACGGCGCCGCGCCCAGCATCTGCGACGACCACGGGGAGGCGATCAGCGCGCCGCCGCCGAAGCCCATGATCGCGATGCCGGTGGCCATTCCCGGCCGGTCCGGGAACCATTTGATCAGCGTCGACACCGGCGAGATGTAGCCGATGCCGAGCCCGATGCCGCCGATCCCGCCCCAGCCGAGGACGACGAGCCAGTACTGCGACGTCGCCACCCCGAGCGCGGCGAGCAGGAAGCCCGAGCTGAAGCAGACCATCGAGACGAACATCGCCCAGCGCGGCCCGTTGCGCTCGACCAGTGTCCCACCGAACGCCGCCGACAGCCCGAGCATCACGATGCCGAGCTGGAACGGCAGAGCGCTCTCCGTGCCGCTGAGTCCGAGCGTCTTTTCCAGCGGCGGTTTGAAGACGCTCCACGCGTACGCCTGCCCGATCGAAAGGTGGACGGCCAGCGCGGCGGGCGGCACCAGCCAGCGGCTCCAGCCCGGTGATGCGACGATGCGGGAACGGTCCAGGAAGCCGACAGCCATCCGGCGCCTCCGTACTCTGAGGATGTGCACTGGGAATGTATTACTTAATTCCCGGCGTTGCAGTACACGACTGTCGAATGACCGGCCAGAAAGGTGGACAAGTGGGCAGGGTGACGGTGCGCCGTCCGGTGCGGAAGATCTCCGCGACCAGGGACGTGCGACGCCCCGACGCGCTCGCGGCCGAAGAACCGCTGGAGATCCGCGTCGGCGGCAAGGCACTCGCGGTCACCATGCGGACACCCGGCAACGACGTCGAGCTCGCGCACGGCTTCCTGCTGTCCGAAGGCGTGCTCACCACGCGCGAGGACGTCGCGGTCGCCCGGTACTGCGACGGCGTCGACGACCAGGGCCGCAACACCTACAACGTCCTGGACATCGCCCTGGCCGAAGGCGTCGCGCCGCCGGAGACGGGCGTCGAGCGGAACTTCTACACCACGTCCTCGTGCGGCGTCTGCGGCAAGGCCGCGCTCGACGCGGTGAAACTGCGAAGCCGCTTCTCACCGGAGAAGTCCGAGTTCGCGGTGAGTACCGACGTGCTGGCGAAGCTCCCGGACACGCTGCGCGCGCACCAGAAGGTCTTCTCCAGCACCGGCGGGCTGCACGCGGCCGCCCTGTTCGACGGCGACGGGAACCTCGCCGTCGTCCGGGAGGACGTCGGCAGGCACAACGCCGTCGACAAGGTCCTCGGCTGGGCGCTGCAAGAGGGCCGGATCCCCGCCGCGGACACCGGTCTGCTGGTGTCCGGGCGAGCCTCGTTCGAACTGGTGCAGAAGGCCGCCATGGCCGGGATCGGTCTGCTGGCGGCGGTTTCCGCGCCGTCGTCGCTGGCCGCGGAACTGGCCGAGGAGAACGGCATGACCCTCATCGGTTTCCTGCGGGGCGACAGCATGAATCTCTACAGCGGCGAACAGCGGGTGCTGGGTCTCGGGGGCTGAAGGACGCTTTCCCGGCGTCTCATGAAGGGAAAGCGTCCTTCACCGCATGGCATGCGGGGAAAGTCCCCTTCAGCCCTCGGTACCGACCCAGTTCCCGTGGAAGCCGTTCGGCACGCGGTCCGGCAGGTGCACGGCTCCGACGGTCTCCAGCGTCCCCGCGTCCAAAATGGTCAGGTCGCTCTTCTGCGTCGCGGGATCGTAGACGAATCCCATCAGCACACCCTCGTCCTCGCCCGCGTCCACTGAGGACGGAACGAACACGAACTCCCCCACGTGCGCGCCCTCGCCGAATTGCCTCGACGAGACCGAACGCTTCCACAGGTCGTGCTTGAGCAGGGCACCCGACGACGCCGATCCATCCTTTGTGGACACCGAGTAGCCGAAGCGGTGCGGCCGCCCGAGCAGTCGCTCGTCGACACGCGGGAACTCCTGGCCCTGGTCGTCGAGGCGTTCCTCGACGACCTTGCCCGCGGCCAGGTCGACGGTCCAGCGGTCCAGGGTCGGCGGCCCCTCGGCCGGCCCCAGCAGCTCGGTGTCGAACATCTTCGGGTGCCGCACGACGTCCAGCACGATGGAGTCGCCGTCGTCGTAGGCGTTCATCGGGTGGAAGACGTAGCAAGGCTCGACCTCGAACCAGCGGATGTCGCCGTTGCCGCCCTCCCGCGGCATGACCCCGATCCGCGCCGGGTACTTCGGGTTCCAGCGGTACGGCAGGCCCGCGTTGCCCGAGATCCGCGAACGCAGCTTCGCGCTGAGCGGGTCCGGCACCTTCACCTTGCCCACCAGCGCGGACACCACGAGCCGCGCGGGCGTGCGCAGGAACGACGGGACCGACGTGGACACGGCCTGCTCGCTCTCGAACGTGACCGGGAGGTCGTAGAAGACGACGTGCTTCTCGGTCAGGGAGAAGTCGTGCATCATCGGCGAACCGGTGACCTCGACGTCGACCGTGCGCTTGGCGCGGCCCTGCGCGTCGATCACCGAGTACTGCACCTTGTTGCCCCAGCCGAAGAAGTACGACACGGCGTGCAGTTCGCCGGTCTCCGGATCGCGCTTCGGGTGGGCGGTGTAGCCACCGGGGAGCGTGCCGTCGAAGTCGCAGGCGCCGACGGTGTCGAGCTCGTCGGTCAGCTCGAAGCTCGTGGCGCCGCCCTCGATCAGCGCGAGGGTCTTGCCGGCGTGACCGATCACGTTCGTGTTGGCCCCCATGGAGGCGAGGCCGGGAACGGACCCGCCTTCCCAGCGCTCGCCGAGTTCCCGCGAGAGCCGGGGATTGCGCACCCACCGGTTGCGGTACCACTCGGCGCGGCCGTCGCGCAGCCGGACGCCGTGCACCATGCCGTCGCCCATGAACCAGTGGTAGGTCGCCGGGTCCACCTCGGACAGCGGGTTCGGCCCGTTCCGCAGATAGCGCCCGTCCAGGTACTCCGGGATGTGCCCGGTGACCCGCAGTTCGGTGATCGTGTGCTCGCGGTTGACGGGGGCGAAGTTGCCCTCGAGGAACTTGTTGCCCATCACAGGCCCCCTGATCGATGGCTGAAGCAGCGATATAACGTGGTTATGGATACATTTATAACAGGGTTATGAGACACTGGCAACCATGTCACCGAAACCCGCCGCCGCCGAGGTCAAGGCCAAACTGATCGAGGCGGCGATCCGGCTGCTCTCCGACGGCGGCCCGGAGGCGCTCCAGGCCCGCAAGCTGGCGGCCGAGATCGGCGCGTCGACCATGGCCGTGTACACCCACTTCGGCGGAATGGGCCCCTTGGTGGACGAAGTCGCGCGTGAGGGGTTCCGACGACTGTCGGCGAATCTCGGCGAGATCGAGGAAACCGACGACCCGGCCGCCGACATCCTCACCTTGGCGCTCGCGTACCGGCGGACCGTGGTGGAGAACCCGCAGCTCTACGCGGTGACGTTCGGCCAGAGCCAGCCCGACGGGCAGAAGGCGGCGCTGGGCGACATGACCAGTGAGGAGAGCCGCCAGAACGCCAGCGAAGAGGGCATCGAGGCCTTCGGCTACCTCGTCCGCGCCGCGAAACGGCTGATCGAGGCGGGCCGGTTCCGTCCCGCCCCGGAGTTCGCCGTCGCCGCGCAACTCTGGAGTGCCGTGCACGGCTACATCACGCTGGAGGTCGCAGGCCACTTCGGCGACGGCCGGAATGGCGTGGACCACATCCTGATTCCCCTGGCCACCGCGCTCGGCGTGGGCCTCGGCGACACTTACGAGGCCGCGACCAGGTCCGCGCAGGTCTCGATCGAGTCCTGGCGCGCGAAAGAGGGAAACATCGGCACCTGATCCGGCGATACCCCGGTCACAGGTCGGTGAATCGTGCAACCTTCCAGCGAGAACGCACGTCTGACCTGGTAGAAGATCAACGGGGGAACGGGGACGGGTGAACGAGGACGACCAGGGGCACGCGACGCTGCCGGGGGTGCATGGCGCCCGCCGCTGGCTGAGCCGTCGTTCCGTGCTGATCGCCGGGGCGTCCGGCCTCGGCGTCGCGGGGCTCGCCGCCGGAACGGCGACCGGGGCCCTGCCGTTCAGCGAAGCGCTTCAGCGGGCGCTCGGCGTCGCGTCGCCGACCCCCGCCACTCAACTCGGCAGCCCCCGCGTCGAACGCGTCTACTCCGAAGCCCGCGGGCGCGAGGTCGACCTCGTCCTGATGCTGCCGACCAAGGCCCCGCCCAAGGGCCTGCCGATGTCGCTGATGCTGCACGGTCTCCACGGCACCGCGCGGCACGCCGCCCCGACGGGGCTGCTCAAGCAGCTCGGCAGCGACGTCGCCCGCAAGGCGGTCCCCCCGTTCGGGTTCGTCGCGGTCGACGGTGGCGACCACTACTGGCACGAGAACCAGCCCGGCGACAACCCGATGGCGATGTTGCTCGAAGAGGTCCCCCGCTGGCTCGCCGCCCGCGGCCTCGGCGGCCGGGACGGGCTGCCGTTCGCCGCCACCGGGCTCTCGATGGGCGGCTTCGGCGCGCTGCTCTACACCCGGCGCCGCCTGGAACGCCGTCGCCCGCCCGCCGCGGTCGCGGCCCTCGCGCCCGCCCTGATCACCTCGTGGCCGGAGATGAGCAAGCGGCGCGCGTTCCGCGACGCGGCCGACTGGGGCTCGTTGGACCCGTTGCGCCACATCGACGTCACCAAGAGCGTGCCGACCGGGATCTGGTGCGGCACCGAGGATCCGTTCATCGGCGGGGTGCGGAAGTTCATCTCCGAAGCGCGGCCCATTGTCGCGCACACCGCGCGCGGCAAACACGGCGACGCGTTCAACCGCACCGTCGTGCCGAGCCTGGTCGCGTTCCTCGGCAAGCACGTGCCGAAGAACGCCTAGACTCGGAAGTAGATCCTAGTCACGGTCGAGCCCGGTCTGAGGTACTGCCGGACCAGGTCGGCGACCTGGTTCACCAGCACCAGACCGCGTCCGCCGATCTGCCCCGGCGGAGCGGGCCGCCGTCCGGCCAGCGGATCGCTCAGCGTGCCTTCGTCGACGACCTCGCAGAGCACGTGGTCCTCGTCGCGCCAGACGCGGACCACACCGTGCCCCGAACCGTGCAGCACGCTGTTGGCGGACAGTTCCGCCACGGCCAGGACGAGGTCCTCCACCCGGTCCGGGGCGAGCCCGCTCTCCTCCGCTCTCTCCCGCGCGAAGTTGCGCACGGCGGAAAGCCTGGCGATGTCGAAGCGGAACGCCTCCGCCGCCTTCGGTTCGGGCAGCGGCAGGTTGTACTTCTCGACGACAGCGTCGGGGGCGTACTCCCCGCTCGGACGATCGCCGTCGGCGCCGGAGAGAGTCGGGTGGGTCCGCCCGACGTCGGCGAGGACGTCGCCCTTCAGGCGGGTCCGGTCGTACGGGCACAGCATGCGGAGTTCGCGGTCGCCGAAAGCGAAGTTGATCAGCGCCTCGTGCTGCGCGCACGCCGGGTACTCGACGGCCGAGCGCCCGGCCCAGACCGGCTCGCCGACGATCCGGACCGGACCCGGCCGGTTGTCCGCGAACGCGAGCAGGACGCCGGGGAGGATGCGGCCCGGGTTTCGGCCCGCTTCGGTCATGTCGATGAGTTCGACGTCAGCGGCGGAATCACCCAAGGCCGCTTCGATCAACGTCAGATTCCGGCCGGGGACGGCCACCGCGACGGGCTCGGCGAGCTTCAGGCCTTCGAGGATGTACGGAACCGTACCGTTCAGGTACTCGGTGTCACCGGAGTAGAGCAGACCCACGTGAGAGAAGGGGCCCGCGGTGACTGTCACGGACTCGTCTTACCCCGTGGAAGCGATTCTGAAACCCTGCTAACGGAGGGAAATGCGAAAACCTTCGGCGAGGCTGTTCAGCCGAGCCAGCGTCCCGCCATCGAGATCAGCCAGAATCCGGCGAGCGTCGCACCGGTGAACAGTCCGGTCCAGACGACGAGCGACTGGTTCGATCCCGCGGCGCGCGCGGCCTTGATCCGGACGAGCGCGTACGCCGAGCCGGCGAACAGCGGCAGCGGGATCAGCGGCAAGGGCGACAACCGGACGACACCGGCCACCAGGCAGGTCACCACCAGCACGCCCAGCGCGATCGTCAGCGCGCGCGGGATCCACGGGTGCCCGCGATAGGCCCCGATGACGATGCGTTCGGTGAGTTCGACGAGTCCCCTGACCTCGCGTGGACTCGCGGCTGCCAGCTCGGGAGCCTCGTTCTCGTCCTTCGTGGAAGTCAGCGGCACCCTCGCATCCTATCCCGGTCCGGTCACCGGCCGGACCGGGCCGGAGAAACCGATGCCCCGGCCGGGTCGGACCCGGCCGGGGCATCGATGACGAAGATCGCCGCTCAGGCGGACTTCTCGCCGCGCTCGCTGCTGCGACGGCGTGACGGCTGACGCGCCACGATCGTCGGGTTCACGTTCTCGCGGACCGTCTGCTCGGTGATGACGACCTTCGCGACGTCGTCGCGGCTGGGGATGTCGTACATGACCGGCTGCAGGACCTCTTCCATGATCGCGCGCAGGCCACGGGCGCCGGTGCCGCGGAGCACGGCCTGGTCGGCGATGGCTTCGAGCGCGGTCTTGGTGAACTCCAGCTCGACGTTGTCCATCTCGAAGAGCTTCTTGTACTGCTTCACCAGCGCGTTGCGCGGCGTGGTCAGGATGCTGACCAGCGAGTCCTTGTCCAAGTGGGTCACCGTCGCCACGACCGGGAGGCGGCCGATGAACTCCGGGATGAGCCCGAACTTGATCAGGTCCTCCGGCATGGTGTCGGAGAAGATGTCGCTCTCGTCGATCTCGGCCTTGGTGCGGATCTCCGCACCGAAACCGAGGCCGCGCTTGCCGACCCGCTCGTTGATGATCTTCTCCAGTCCGGCGAACGCGCCGGCCACGATGAACAGCACGTTCGTCGTGTCGATCTGGATGAACTCCTGGTGCGGGTGCTTGCGGCCGCCCTGCGGCGGGACCGAGGCGGTGGTGCCCTCGAGGATCTTCAGCAGCGCCTGCTGCACGCCCTCGCCGGACACGTCGCGGGTGATCGACGGGTTCTCCGACTTCCGGGCGATCTTGTCGACCTCGTCGATGTAGATGATGCCCGTCTCGGCCCGCTTGACGTCGTAATCCGCCGCCTGGATCAGCTTGAGCAGGATGTTCTCGACGTCCTCGCCCACGTACCCGGCTTCGGTGAGCGCCGTCGCGTCCGCGATCGCGAACGGGACGTTCAGCATCTTCGCCAGGGTCTGGGCCAGATAGGTCTTGCCGCAACCCGTCGGTCCGAGCATCAGGATGTTGGACTTCGCCAGTTCGACGGTCTCGTCCTTGGAATCCTTCGGCCCGGCCTTGTCGTCGGACTGCACACGCTTGTAGTGGTTGTACACCGCCACGGCCAGCGAACGCTTCGCGTCGTCCTGGCCGATGATGTACTGCTCGAGGAACTCGTGGATCTCGGCGGGCTTGGGCAGCTCGTCGAGCTTGACCTCACCGGCCTCGGCCAGTTCCTCTTCGATGATCTCGTTGCAGAGATCGATGCACTCATCGCAGATGTAGACCCCGGGGCCGGCAATGAGCTTCTTCACCTGCTTTTGGCTCTTGCCGCAGAAAGAACATTTCAGCAGGTCGCCGCCGTCACCGATCCGTGCCATGGCCGTTGACCTCGTCCCCTCCGGCGCTTCCATCGCGCCTGCACTGTCGTGCCTGACTGTCGTACCCCGGTCACGGATGACCTCTCGGAGCCTCACACATTGCCACTGACGGTACCCGTCCGATGCCGTCGGCGGGAGAACCAACGTCACATCTGAGCACGCCAGAAGCTGACCTTAGACCAGGGATCCGGTGCGTGTCGTCTCCCGACACGCACCGGGTCCCGGCACGATCAGCTGCTCGAGGCCTTGCGGTACTCGAGCACCTCGTCGACGATCCCGTACGCCTTGGCTTCGTCGGCCGTCAGGATCTTGTCGCGCTCGATGTCCTTCTTGACCTCGTCGGCGTCCTTGTTCGTGTGCTTCGCCAGGATGACCTCCATCTGGCGCCGCACCCGCTGGATCTCGTTGGCCTGGATCTCCAGGTCCGACACCTGGCCGTAGGTGCCCTCGGTGGCGGGCTGGTGGATCAGCACGCGCGAGTTCGGCAGCGTGAACCGCTTGCCGGGGGTGCCGGCTGCCAGGAGCACCGCGGCGGCCGAAGCGGCCTGGCCGATGCACATGGTGACGATGTCGGGGCGGACGTACTGCATCGTGTCGTAGATCGCCATCAGCGCGGTGAACGAGCCACCGGGCGAGTTGATCAGGATCATGATGTCGCGGTCCGGGTCCTCGTGCTCGAGGTGCAGCAGCTGGACCATCACGTCGTTGGCCGACGCGTCGTCGATCTGCACGCCGAGCATGATCTGGCGCTCTTCGTACAGCTTGTTGTACGGGTTCGATTCCTTGATGCCGTAGCTCGTGCGCTCGACGTACGAGGGCAGGACGTACCGCGACTGCGGCAGCTGGAGCCGCGACTGCATCCCCGGCGCCTGCGACCCGATCGGAAGCTGGAAGTTGCTCATTGAAATTCTCCTGTGTGCCGGCGCGGATCAGCTGGTGGGAAGCGGGTTCTCACGCGTGAGGACCTGGTCCACGAAGCCGTAGTCCTTCGCCTCCTGCGCGGTGAACCAGCGGTCACGGTCGCCGTCCTTGACGATCTGCTCGACGGTCTGGCCGGTCTGCTCGGCCGTGATCTTGGCGAGCTCCTGCTTCCACTTGCCGAACACCTCGGCCTGGATGGCGATGTCGGAGGCCGTGCCGCCGACGCCCGCCGAGGGCTGGTGCATGAGGATGCGCGCGTGCTGCAGCGCGTACCGCTTGCCGGGCGTGCCGGACGAGAGCAGGAACTGCCCCATCGACGCGGCCAGGCCCATCGCGTAGGTCGCGACGTCCGGGCGGATCAGCTGCATGGTGTCGTAGATCGCGAAACCCGCGGTGACCGAGCCACCGGGCGAGTTGATGTAGAAGCGGATGTCCGACTCGGAGTCGTCTGCGTCGAGCAGCAACAACTGGGCGGTGATCCGGTTCGCGACCTCGTCGTTGACCTCGGAGCCGAGGACGACGATGCGCTCCTGGAGCAACCGCTCGAAGACCGAGTCGGTGAGGTTGAGCCCCGCGGTTCCGGTCCGCGCCTCGGGCATGTGCTGCGTCACGTCTGCCTGCCTTTTCGCCGACGGCGGCCAGCCGTGCCTCGGCCGCCGCTGTATGTCCAGATGCTGTGTCCAGGTGCTGAGGATCTTGCAACCGACCCTAACGAACTTGGGCGGTGCAGAATGCCTGACACCGCCCAAGTTCGCTTACAGCTTTACGGTCCGTTTCGACCGGACCGGATATTCCCTACTCGGCCGCAGTCTTCGCGGTCTCCTCGGTGACCTGCGTCTCCTCGGCTGCGGGGCCGAAGAGCTCTTCGAGGTCGACCTCGGCGCCGGAGGCGTCGGTCACGGTGGTCTTGCGGACCACCGAGGCCAGCGCCTTGCCGCGACGGACGTCGGCGTAGATCGCGGTCAGCTGACCGGACTGCTGCGCCCGCTGGACGTACTCGTCCGGGCTGACGCCGAAGCGCTGCGCCTGGTAGATGATCCGCTCGGTGAGCTCACCGTCGTTGACCGACGTCTGCTCGGCGTCGGCGATGCTGTCCAGCAGCAGCTGCGTGCGGACGGCCTTCTCCGACTCCTCGCGCACCTCGGTGTCGAACTCTTCGAGGGTGCGGCCTTCGGCCTCGAGGGCCTTGGCGAACTGCGCCTCGTCGTGGTCGAACGGGTGGATCGCGTCGTGCTTGCGGTTCTCGATCTCGGCCTCGAGGACCTTCTCCGGGATCGCGATCTCGGTGCGCTCGAGCAGCTCCTCGAGGACCTTGTCGCGGGCCTGGACGCCCTGCTGCATCTTCTTGACGCGGCCGAGGCGCTCGCGAAGGTCGCCCTTCAGCTCGTCGATCGTGTCGAACTCGCTCGCCATCTGGGCGAACTCGTCGTCCGCCTCGGGCAGCTCGCGCTGCTTGATGGTCTGCACGGTGACGGTGACGTCGGCGTCCTTGCCGGTGTGCTCGCCGGCGACCAGCTTCGTGGTGAAGGTCTTGGTCTCGCCCGCGTTCGCGCCGATGATCGCCTCGTCGATGCCGTCGACGAGCTGGCCGGAGCCGATCTCGTAGGACAGGCCGGTGGTCGAGGCCTCCTCGACCTCCTGTCCGTCGACGGTGGCCGCGAGGTCGATCGAGACGAAGTCGCCGTTCTCGGCCGCGCGCTCGACACCGGTCAGGGTGCCGAAGCGGGCGCGCAGCTCGTCGAGCTGCTCGTCGACCTCGGCGTCGGTCAGTTCGACGTCGTCGACGCTGACCGCGAAGCCTTCGAGGTCGGGCAGCGAGATCTCCGGGCGGATGTCGACTTCGGCGGTGAACTCGAGAACCTCACGGTCCTCCAGCTTGGTCACCTCGAACTCGGGCTGGCCCAGCGTGCGGACCTCGCCCGCGCGCACGGCTTCCATGTACTTGGCCGGAATGACCTCGTTGACGACCTCGTCGAGCACCGGGGCTCGCCCGATCCGGCTTTCCAGCACGCGAGCCGGCGCCTTGCCCGGACGGAAGCCGGGGATGCGCACCTGCTGGGCGATCTTGCGGTAGGCGCGGTCGAAGTTCGGCTTGAGCTCGTCGAACGGCACCTCGACATTGATCTTGACTCGCGTCGGGCTGAGCTGCTCGACGGTGCTCTTCAACGTATTCTCCTCGAGCGGTAAACGATGTGTTTGAGCATCCGCGTGCGTTCGGCAGCGGATGCGCCCTGGCCAGCCTGCAGACCGGGCCGTCCGAGTCTAGGCCGTGTCGCTCACCGGGCTGGTCCCGGGGCCATCAGCACCGCGCCTCCCCTGCACACCCGGGCCGATCACGGCTTTCGAGAACTGTCCGAGTAACCGGCCCCCGACCACCCGATCGGACCAGTTTTCGGTTCTTCTCTGTTACGAAGCGGCCCTTTCCTGGACACGGATGCGCGTCGCGTCGCACCATCGGGCGCCGTGACGAGGCGTTTCGCCAGTCCGATGAAGTTTACAAACCAGTACTAGTTGTCTACGGTGTGACAGCTTGTCCCGGTAGCATCGACCGAGGGGAACGATCGATGGCCGTCGCCGTAACCCGGTCCGAGGACACGGACGGAATTCCCGCGCAGAAGCTGAGACGCGGGCTGCCCAACCCGCGGATCCCGCTGCCGGTGGTCTCGGTGCCGACGGTCCTGCTGTTCACCGGCGGCCTCATGGTCTGGATCGGGGCCACCTGGCTGGTGGTCAACGACGCCGCGCCGCTCTGGGTGACCATTCCCCTGCACGCGCTCGTCACCTTCACGATGTTCACGGTGCTGCACGAGTCGACGCATCACGCGGCCGGGCAGCTCACCTGGGTCAACGAACTCCTCGGCAGGCTGGCGATGCCGTTCGTCGCCGGTTACGGCTCCTTCCCGCTGGTGCGCTACATCCATCTGGAGCACCACCGCAACACCAACGAGGACGCCCACACCGATCCCGACGCCTGGACCGCGCACGGCCCGTGGTGGCAGTTGCCCCTGCGCTGGCTGACCATCGACTTCTGGTACGCCCGCTTCTACGTGGCGCGGCAGCGCTCCCGGCCGCCGTCGGAGCGGATCGAGACCGCGGCCGTCGTCGCGCTGAGCTTCGCCGCGTTCGCCTGGCTGGCCGTGAGCGGCCACGGCTGGGAACTGCTGGTGGCGTACCTCGTCCCGCAGCGCGTCGGGCTGGCCGTGCTGGCCTGGTGGTTCGACTGGCTCCCGCATCACGACCTCGGCGAGCAGCGGCAGAATCGGTTCGGCGCCACCCGCGTCCGCGTCGGGCTGGAATGGCTGATGACGCCGATCATGCTGTGCCAGAACTACCACCTGGTGCACCATCTCCACCCGGCGATCCCGTTCTACCGGTACCTGCGCGCGTGGCGGGACAACCGCGACGCCTATCTCGCCAGGGACGTCCCGATCGCGACCGCGTGGGGCCGCGAACTGACGTCGTCGGAGTACCGCGAGTGGCGTCAGCTCACCGGCTCGTTCGACGAGGAGCCGGCCGCTCCGCAGCCCCGGCCACCGGGCCGGTTCCATTCGCTGCGGGTCTCCGAGGTCCGGCCGCTGTGCGAAGGCGCCGTCACGGTGACGTTCGACGTGCCGGAGCGGCTGCGGGAGACTTTCCGGTTCACCCCCGGCCAGCACCTCGTCATCCGCGCGGAGGTGGACGGGTTGGAGATGCGGCGCGCCTACTCGATCTGCTCGACGCCGGAGTCCGGCATGCTGCGGATCGCGATCAAGCATCAGCTCGGCGGCGCGTTCTCGACGTTCGCCACCACGGAGCTCGAAGCGGGCGACGTGCTGGAAGTGCTGCCTCCTGACGGGGTGTTCACGCTGACCCCCGCGCGGAACCGCTCCGGCCGTTATGTCGCGCTCGCCGCGGGAAGCGGGATCACGCCGATCCTGTCGATCCTGACCTCGACGTTGCGGAACGAGCCCAACAGCAAGGCGACCTTGCTGTACATCAACACCTCCGGCGCCAGCACGATGTTCGCCGCCGAACTCGGCGCCCTCGCCACCCAGCTGGGCGGGCGGCTGCACGTCGTGCACTACCGCACCGACGAACGCGACCCGGACCTGCGGACACAGCGGCTGGAAAAGCCGTTCGACATCGTCGGCGAGGCGCTGGCGATCTCGCACGAGCGCTACCAGCGCGGCCGTCTCGACAGCACCCGGCTCCGGGCGCTGCTGCAAGCGCGGCTGCACCCGGCGAAGGTGGACGAGTGGTTCCTGTGCGGCCCGCGCGACCTCGTCGACATGGCGCGCCGGACCCTGTCCGACCGGGACGTCCCCGAGGAGAACGTCCACTTCGAGCTGTTCCAAGGCGCGCTGCCCGTCCGGCCTTCGCGGCGGCCCGGCCCGGCGCTGACGGTGACAGCGGGCGGGAAAACCGCCGAAATCCCCGCCACGGTGGGCGAAACCGTCCTCGGCGCCGCGCTGCGGCACGGCGTCGACGCGCTGTACGCGTGCATGGGCGGGGCTTGCGGAACGTGCCGGGCGACCGTGGTGCGGGGCAGCGCGCGGATGGACGTGCGCTACGCGCTCGGGGACGAGGACGTCGCGGCGGGGCGGATCCTTACTTGCCGGGCGGTGGCGACCTCGCCCGAGCTGGACGTGGACTACGACCGCTGAGCGCCTCGTGACGGCAGGCGTGCAATGAAGGGGCCTTTCATAGCAAATTTTGCTATGAAAGGCCCCTTCATTGCAGGCTGCGGGCGGGTCACTGGCCCGGCGGCGTCCCGCCATCGCCGCCGGAGGGCGGCCCCTGGCCCTCGCCTGTCGACTCCCGCACCGACTGCGCGGTCGCGGTCGTGCCGGAAGTCGTGGCGACGACGGTGACCGTGTCACCGGTCGCGACGCCGTTCACCACCGACGAGTCGATCGTGTAGACCTTGCTGTAGCCGTCGTCGCTCACCGCTGTCAGCGACGTCGCGCTCAGTTCGGTCACCTTCCCGGTCTGCGTGAGCTGCGTGGTGTAACCGCCGTTGCCGTCCGACACGACGTACTCGCCGTGAAGGGCACGGGAACCGCCGGGGCCACCCATGCCCGCCCCGCCGCCCGGGGCACCACCCGGAGCCGCGGACGCGGTGTCGGCCGACGAACCGGCGGCCCAGATCGCCGCACCGCCACCGACGGCGAGCACCGCGGCGGCCGCGCCCGCGACGACGGCTTTGCGTTTCCCGCCCCGCGAAGAAGAAGCTCCCCAGTCCGAAGTGGACGGAGGGACGGGAGGGGCGGGTGTGGCGGAAGTGGTTTCGTTCATGGTCTTCGACTCCTGTGGTCTCGTCGTTGCCCCCACCGTCCGCACCGCGGCTGTGCCGGACCTGTGCCCGCCGTCAGACCTTTCTGTGACACGCGCGAGCCCACGCGCACAGCGGGCTCACAGGCGGGGCACAACGCGTACATACGACCCCGGCGCACGCTCGTGGGCATGGCAACCGGTTCGGTCCCGACCACCGGCCCGCGCCGGTGGTCCCGGCCCGGGCGGCTTTCCCTGCGCGCCAAGCTGACCGGTTCGATGGTGCTGTTGCTCACCTTCGTCTGCCTGGTGATCGGCGTCGCCAGCGAGATCGCCCTGCGGTCGTTCCTCACCGGCCAGATCGACGGCCAGCTCTCGGCCGCGTCGGCCCGGGCCCACGACTTCGCGAACCGTCCGCCGGAGGACGGCCCCGGGCCCGACCCGCTCAACGCGCCGGGCCAGGCCTCCGGGACGCTCAGCGTCCGCTACTCGGGTGACAGGGTGCTCTACGCGGGAGTCCTCACCGTGCAAGGACTTCCGCAGGGACTGTCGGCCGAGCAGGAAACCGGCCTGTTCGCGATCCCGGCGGACCGGCCGCCGATGACGATGACACTCGGCGGTCTCGGCGACTACCGCGTGCAGGCCGCCTCGATCCCCGGCGGCGTGGTCGTCACCGGGCTCCCGCTCGGGCCGATGCAGGACACGTTGTCCACCGTCGGGTGGATCCTGTTCGGGGTCGCGGCCGCGGGTGTCGCCGGTGCCGGGTTCCTCGGCGCGTTCGCGGTCCGGCGCACGCTGCGGCCGCTCGACCGGGTCGCGGCGACCGCCGGCCGGGTGTCGGCGATGCGGCTGGACCGCGGCCAGGTCGCGCTTTCCGTGCGGGTGCCCGAGATCGACACCGATCCGCGCACCGAGGTCGGCCAGGTCGGTTCGGCGCTGAACCTCATGCTCGGACACATCGCGCAGGCGCTGGAAGCCCGCCACGCCAGCGAGACCCGCGTCCGCCGGTTCGTCGCGGACGCGAGCCACGAACTTCGCACCCCGCTCGCGGCGATCCGCGGGTACGCCGAACTCGCGGGCCGTGGCAGCGCGCTGGTCCCGGCGGAGGTCGCGCGTTCGCTGTCGCGGATCCAGTCCGAGGCCGCCCGCATGACGACGCTCGTCGAGGACCTCCTCCTGCTGGCGAGACTCGACGCCGGACGACCGCTCGAAGCGGGCCAGGTCGATCTCGCCCGGCTGGCCGCGGACGCCGTCGGCGACGCGCACGTCGCCGGTCCGGACCACCGCTGGGAACTCCGTCTCCCCCGGGAACCCGTGCTCGTCCGCGGCGACGTCCAGCGTCTGCACCAGGCGCTGGCGAACCTGCTGTCCAACGCGCGCACGCACACCCCGCCGGGCACCGCGGTGGTCACCGAGCTGAGCCGTTCCCGCACCGGCGCGGCGGTGCTGACCGTCACCGACGACGGACCCGGTATCGCGCCCGAACTCCTGCCCAGTGTGTTCGAACGCTTCGCCCGCGGCGACACCTCGCGTTCGCGCGCGGCGGGCAGCACCGGGCTCGGGATGGCGATCACGTCGGCCATCGTCGTGGCCCATCACGGCACGATCGAGGTGCACAGCCGTCCGGGGCACACCGAGTTCGCCGTCCATCTGCCGGTGATCGCGCCCTCACAGCGGGTGCACAGCTTCGGCACAACCCCGCCCCAGGTCGAGATCCGACGCTGAGGCCATGACCCTCCTCGCCTCCCGCGACGAAGCCGATCAAGCCGCTCCCCCCGCCCGAGGCAGGCCCGACGGCCCGCGCTGGGTCCGGCCCTCACTGGCCGCGCTTCTGCTCGCGACCGCCGTCCTCTATCTGTGGAACCTCGGGGAATCCGGCTGGGCCAACGCCTTCTACTCGGCGGCCGCCCAGGCGGGATCGCTGAGCTGGAAAGCGCTGTTCTTCGGCTCCAGCGACGCCGCGAACGCGATCACGGTCGACAAGACACCGGCCGCGTTGTGGGTGATGAGCCTTTCCACGCGCCTGTTCGGCGTCAACGCCTGGAGCATCCTGGTGCCGCAGGCACTGATGGGAATCGGCTCGGTGGCGCTGCTGTTCGCCGCGGTGCGCCGGACGTCCGGCCCGGCCGCGGGGCTGCTGGCGGGCGCCGTCCTGGCCCTCACCCCGGCCGCCGCGCTGATGTTCCGGTTCAACAACCCCGACGCGCTGCTCGTGCTGCTCCTGGTCGCGGGCGCCTACTGCGTCGTCCGCGCGCTGGAGAACGCGAGCCCGCGCTGGCTGGCGCTGGCCGGGGTCGCCGTCGGTTTCGGCTTCCTCGCCAAGATGCTGCAAGCGTTCCTGGTGCTGCCCGCGTTCGCGCTCGCCTACCTGATCGCCGCGCCGGCCTCGCCGGGCAAACGTCTGCTGCACTTGCTCGGGGCTTTGGGCGCGACCATCGTCTCCGCCGGCTGGTATCTCGCCGTCGTCGCGCTGTGGCCCGCCGCCGACCGCCCGTACATCGGCGGCTCGCAGGAGAACAGCCTGTGGGAACTGGTCTTCGGCTACAACGGTTTCGGCCGCATCACCGGCGACGAGGTCGGCAGTGTCGGCGGAAGCCCCGGCGGCGGCTGGGGCGGTACCGGCTGGGCCCGGTTGTTCGGCAGCGAAATGGCGGGTGGGATCGCCTGGCTGCTCCCCGCCGCCGTGCTCGCGCTGGCCGCCGGGCTGTGGTTCACCCGCCGGGCCCCGCGCACCGACCGCGGCCGCGCGGCGCTGATCGTGTGGGGCGGCTGGTTCCTGGTGACCGCCGTGGTGTTCAGCTACATGGGCGGCATCATCCACGCCTACTACATGATCGCGCTCGGCCCCGCGATCGCCGGTCTCGTCGGCATCGCGGGCACGCAGCTGTGGCGCGCCCGGGGGAATCCGGCCGCCGCGGGCGCCTTGAGCGCCGGGATCGGCTTGACCGCGCTGACGACGTACCTCCTGCTGTCACGGCAATCCGACTGGCTTCCCGCGCTGGGGATCGCGATTCTCGTGGCCGGTCTCCTCTGCGCCTTCCTGGTGTTCTTCGCCGCACGATTGCCTGACGTGGCAAGGCGTTTGGTCGCCGTCGGCGCACTGGTCACCGTGCTCGCGGGCACCTGCGCGTACACGGTCGCGACAGCGGCGACCCCGCATTCCGGCGCGCTGCCCTCGGCGGGTCCGGCGATCGGCCGCGGCATGGGGCCGGGTGGCGGTGGGATCGTCATCGGCGGGCAAGGCGGGCCTGGCGGGGGTTTGCTCGGGACGAGCCTGCCCGGCGACGAACTGGTCGCGCTGCTCCGGAAAGACAGTGAAAAGTACACCTGGGCGGCGGCGACCGTGGGCTCCAACAACGCGGCGGGCTACCAGCTCGGCGGCGGGGCCCCGGTGATGGCCGTGGGCGGGTTCAACGGCACGGATCCGGCTCCCACCCTGGAACAGTTCCAGGATTACGTCCGAAATGGACAGATCCACTACTTTCTCGGCGAAGGCATGATGATGCGCGGCGAGACCGGCAGCGACGCCGCCGAGCGGATCGCCGAATGGGTCGCGCAGACCTACGCACCGACCACTGTGGACGGTGTCACCGTCTACGACCTGAGCCGGTGAATCCCGTGACGGAACACAGCGCCGGCACAGCTTCGGCACAAGCCGGCCTCAGCGCGATGGCCGAGATTGACGATATGACAGCCGCGATCCTCTCCGGCGCCGAAACCGGCCGCCGCCCCGCCATCGCCCCCACCGGCTCCGCCGTTCTCGACGTCGTCATCCCGGTCTACAACGAGGAGACCGACCTCGAACCGTGCATCCGGCGGCTGCGCGCGCATCTCGTGGAGCAGTTCCCGTACCCGTTCCGGATCACCGTCGCGGACAACGCCAGCACGGACGGCACCCTGCGCGTCGCCGAACGACTGAGCCGCGAGTTCGAGGACGTCGAAGTCCGCCATCTCGAAGAGAAAGGTCGCGGCCGGGCGCTGCGCGCGGTTTGGTCCACTTCGGACGCTCCGGTGCTGGCCTACATGGACGTCGACCTCTCGACCGATCTGGCCGCGCTCGGCCCCCTCGTGGCACCGCTGCTGTCCGGGCACTCCGACCTCGCCATCGGCAGCAGGCTCGCCCGCGGCGCGCGCGTGGTGCGTGGCCCGAAGCGGGAGTTCATTTCCCGCTGCTACAACCTGATCCTGCGCGGCACGCTGGCCGCGAGGTTCAGCGACGCGCAGTGCGGGTTCAAGGCGATCCGCGCCGACGTCGCCGAGCGGCTGCTCCCCCACATCCACGACACCGGCTGGTTCTTCGACACCGAATTGCTGGTGCTGGCCCAGAAAGCCGGGCTGCGGATCCACGAGGTCCCGGTGGACTGGGTCGACGACCCGGATTCGTCGGTGAACATCGTCGCCACCGCGACCGCCGACCTCAAAGGCATCGCGCGGCTGACCAAGGCGACGATGACCGGCCGGATCCCGATCGGTGACCTGCGCGAGCAGCTCGGCCGCGCGCCGATCCAGGTCCAGGCGCCCGGGGTGGCGCCGAGCCTGGTGCGGCAACTGGTGCGGTTCGCCGCCGTCGGCGTCGCCAGCACCATCGCCTATCTCGTGCTGTTCCTGCTGCTGCGGACCTTCACCGGCGCCCAGGTTGCGAACTTCGCCGCGCTGCTGGTGACCGCGATCGGCAACACCGCGCTCAACCGGCGCCTGACCTTCGGCATCCGCGGCCGGGAAGGCGCCGGACTGCACCAATTCCAGGGCCTCGTCGTGTTCGGCCTCGGGCTCGCGCTCACCAGCGGCGCGCTGGCGCTGCTGCACACGATGACGGCACCGGGACTGCCGCTCGAGATCACCGTCCTCGTGCTCGCGAACCTCGCGGCCACCGTCCTGCGCTTCCTGTTGCTGCGCGGCTGGGTCTTCCGCCGCCGGCCCGCCACCGAGATGGAGAGCTGACCCCATGACCACCGCACTCGCTTCCCGGGTCGAACCCCGCCCTGTCGAGGAAGACGTCGCGAAGCCGCCGGGCCGCTGGGTCCGTCCCGCGGTCTTCGGCCTGCTCGCCGCCACCGCGCTGCTGTACTTCTGGAACCTGACAGCCTCCGGCTACGGCAACTCGTTCTACGCGGCGGCGGTGCAGTCCGGCACGCAGGACTGGAAGGCGTGGCTGTTCGGCTCCCTCGACGCCGGCAACGTGCTGACCGTCGACAAACCCCCGGCCGCGCTCTGGGTCACGACGGCGATCGCCCGGCTCTTCGGCTTCTCCAGCTTCACGGTCCTGGCCCCGCAGGCGCTGATGGGGGTCGCTTCGGTCGGCCTGCTGTACCTGACGGTGAAGCGGACCTCAGGGCCGGTCGCCGGCCTGTTCGCCGGGGCGGCGTTCGCGCTCACGCCGGTCGCCGCGCTGATGTTCAAGTTCAACAACCCGGACGCGCTGCTGACGCTGCTGCTGATCGCCGGCGCGTACTGCACGATCCGCGCGATCGAGAAAGCGAGCCCGCGCTGGCTGCTGTTCGCCGGTGTGGCGATCGGATTCGGCTTCCTGACCAAGATGATGCAGGCGTTCCTGGTGCTGCCCGCGTTCGGCCTCGCCTACCTGATCGCCGCGCCGGCCTCGCTGGGCAAACGCCTGCTGCATTTGGCCGGAGCAGTGGTGTCGGTGGTCGTCTCGGCGGGCTGGTTCATCGCGCTGGTCGATCTGTGGCCGACGGCGTCGCGTCCGTACATCGGTGGTTCGGCCGACGACAGCCTGCTCGAACTGGCGCTGGGCTACAACGGTCTCGGCCGGATCTTCGGCGGGAGCGGCGGTGGCGGGGGCGTCATGGTCGGCGGCCCGGGCGGCGGGATGAGCGGCGGGAACGTCGGCTTCGGCGGCGAGAGCGGCCTGACCCGGATGTTCGGCGCCAGCTTCGGCGGTGAGGTGTCGTGGCTGCTGCCCGCCGCGCTGATCGGGCTGGTCGCGGGGCTGTGGTTCACCAGGCGGGCCGCCGGGACCGACCGGACCAGGGCCGCGCTGGTCGTCTGGGGTGGCTGGATGCTCGTCACCGCGCTGGTGTTCAGCTACATGAGCGGCATCGTGCACCCGTACTACGCCGTCGCGCTGGCGCCGTCGATCGCCGCCGTGGTGGCGATCTCCGGGACCTCGCTCTGGCGCGGCCGGGCGCATCTCGCGCCGCGGGTGTTCCTGTCGCTGATGATCGCGGCCAGCGCTGTCTGGGCGTACATCCTGCTCGACCGCGACGCCGACTGGCTGCCCGTACTGCGCTGGGTCATCGTCGGCCTCGGCCTGGTGACCGCGACCGTCGTGCTGGTGGGTGTCCCGCCGCTGCGCAAACTCGTCGCCGTCGTCGCGACGGCCGCCGTGCTGACCGTCGGCCTCGGCACCGCCGCGTACGCCGTCGAGACCGCCTCGCAGGCGCATTCCGGCTCGATCCCGATCTCCGGTCCGGCCACCGGTGGTGAGCGTGGCATGGGCGGTCCCGGGATGGAAGAAGGCGCGTCTAAGGAACTCGGCACCGTGCTCGCCGCGACCACGACGAAGTGGGCGGCGGCGACGTCGAGTTCGCAGTCCGCGGCGAACCTGGAACTCGCGAGCGGGAAGTCGGTGATCGGCATCGGCGGCTGGAGCGGTTCGGATCCGGCGCCGACGCTGGCGGAGTTCCAGCAGTACGTGGCCGACGGCGAGATCACCTACTACGTCGAGGGCGGCCGAGGCGGTGGCCCCGGCGGCGGCTCGAACGAGATCTCCGAATGGGTCGCGGCGAACTTCACCGCCACCACGGTCGGCGACCAGACGGTGTATCGCCTGCTCGCCTGAAATGCTTCGACAAGTGTTGGGGCGCACGGGAATCCTGGACGGCGCGAATCGGCCGTACCGCTGGGACCTCGTGCGCCCCGACCAGCTCGGGACGCTGGTCGAACGCGCCGGTGACGCGGACCTGCTGCGCGACTGGATCTCGCTCGACTGGCCGGTCTGGCACTACTTCGGTGACGTGCAGGCGAAACTCACCGCTTCCTTTCCCCCGGCCGCGCTGGTCGAACGTGAACGGCAGCGCGCCGGAGCATTCGGAGAAGCGGCTGCGGTAACGCCGGCTCTCGCGTGATCAGACCCGGATCTCGCGTGCTTGGAGGCGGATCATGCGTGCTTGAAGGCGGAACTCGCGTGATCAGAGGCCGCACTCCCGAGTTCCGCCTCCAAGCACGCGAGTCCCGTCTTCAAGCACGCGAGTTCCGTCTTCAAGCACGCGTGTCACGTCTTCAAGCACGGCTGCGTGACCCCGGCGAACGTGACCGACAGCTGTCTTTCACCCTGCCCTCAGCCCCCGCACAGGATCCGGGCGCACTCTGGAGGCAGGCGATCACCCCGGGGTGAGGAGAAGACCATGAGGGAACTTCCACACTGGCACACGGCGAGCGCGCGGGGGCCGCGCGAACACAACGCGGACGCCGTCGGGGCGTACGCGGCGGCGGGCGGGGCGGGAATCGTGTTCGCACTGGCCGATGGAGTCGGAGATCACCCGAACGCGGCACAAGCGGCGCGGACGGCTGCTTCGGCGGCGGCCCGGAACCCGGTCGGGCAAGGTGCGGTCGCGGCCGTTTTGGCTGCTCAGCGCGCCGTGCTCGCCCTCGGCGGGACCGGTGACTGCGTCCTCGTCGTGGCCGTCCGGACCGACGAGGGGTATGGCATCGCATGGCTCGGGGACGCGCGGGCGTACGCTTGGGACGGTTACACCGTGCGGCAGGTGACGAAGGACCATACGCTCGCGCAGTACTTCCGCGACCACGACCAACCCGTGACACCGCGGATGGAACACGTCGTCACCACCAGCGTCCGCACGGCCGGTACTCACGAGATCGGCACGGCCACCGTCACGACCGGAGGGCTTCTGCTCACCAGCGACGGCGTGCACAAGACGCTCAGCGGGCCGGCCATGCTCGGCATCCTCGGGATGCCGGACGGGGCGGCGGCGGAGCTGGTACGGACGGCGATCTCGCTCGGTGGCTCCGACAACGCCACCGCGATCGTGGTGGATCCGCCCGGTGCGGATCTCGCCACGGAAAAGTTTCGCGGGGGGCGGGGGGCGCCGCCGGGGGGGCGCCGGGGGCGCGCCGCGCGGGGGAAAAAAAAACAAGGACCCCCCCCCCGGCCA